>NZ_JBCEWQ010000015.1:0-100011 GCF_038448545.1 Streptomyces sp. CLV115 | reverse complement strand
GTGCCGCCCACGCCGCAGCAGCAGATGCACGCCGCGCCGACGATGGCCGCGCCGCTGGCGCCGCAGGGCGGCACGGTGCCGCCGCCCCGTACGGCCAGCAGCCTCCCGGCCCGTACGGTCAGCAGGCCCCGGCTCCGTACGGTCAGCAGCCCCCCGGCATGCAGCCCCCCGGTATGCAGCCGCCGGGGATGCAGCCGCCCGGTGTGCCCCAGGGCGTGCCGCAAGGCGTTCCGCAGGCCGGTGCCGGTCTCCAGGCGGCGCTCCAGCCGTACAAGGAGACGCCCACCGGTCAGCGCTGGACCCCGCAGAACCAGCAGCTCATGCGCGTCGACCTCACCATGGGTGGTACGCCGGTGCTCGCCCGCCAGGGCAGCATGGTGATGTACCAGGGCAAGGTCGACTTCGGGTACAAGGGCGCCGGTTTCGCCGGCCGCATCGTCGGCAACGCCACCGGCCAGGAAATGCAGCTGATGCGCTGCAGCGGCCGCGGACAGGTCTTCCTCGCCGAGGACGGTTCCCATCTGCACGCCATCGAGCTCCAGGGCGACGGCATCTGCGTCTCGGCGGAGAACGTCCTCGCCTTCGACGAGTCGTTGCAGCACGAGGTCCGCCGGATCGAGGGCCACGGCATCCCCGGCGGGGCCCTGTTCACCATGCAGTTCCAGGGCACCGGCACGGTCGTCGTCAAGACCCACGGCGTCCCCGTCGTCCTGCCGGTCACGCCGACCACCTTCGCCGACTGCAACGCCGTCGTGGCCTGGTCGGCCGCGTCCCAGGTGATCATCTCCAGCCAGGTCCGGCTGCGCCGCAACGCGTACCCGGGACACAGCGGGGAGACCGTGAACCTCCAGTTCCGGGGCGCTCCCGGCAACTTCATCGTCGTCCAGCCCTACGAGGTCTGAGGGAGCCCGTCATGAACCAGCAGCTCGCGGGCTACGCCCCGACCCCCGTCACGGCCCGTATGGAGAACCACGGCCACACGATGCTCAAGGTCGCCATGGCCACCGGCCAGGACCTCTACGCACGTACCGGCTCGATGGTCGCGTACGAGGGCTTCATCCAGTACGAACCCAACCCGCCCGCCGTCCGGCAGATCGCCTCCCAGTGGATCACCGGCGAGGGCGCGCCGATCATGAAGTGCTCCGGCGACGGGCTGCTCTACCTCGCCGACTACGGCGCCGATGTGGTCGTCATCAACCTCAACAACGACTCCCTCTCGGTCAACGGCACCAATGTCCTGGCCTTCGACGGTCATCTCACCTGGGGCGTGGAACGCGTCAAGGGCCTCGCCAAGTTCGCCGGCCAGGGCCTGTGGAACGTCTGCATCTCGGGCACCGGCTGGGTCGCGATCACCTCGCGCGGCACGCCGATCGTCGTCGACTGCGGACGCGGCGAGGACGAGACCTACGTCGACCCGGACGCCCTCGTGGCGTGGTCCCCGAACCTCAAGGTGAAGGGCAAGCGCAGCTTCAAGGCCTCCTCGCTCATCGGGCGGGGCAGCGGCGAGGCGTACCAGATGGCGTTCTCCGGCCAGGGCATCGTCGTCGTACAGCCGAGCGAGGACAGTACCGACCGCCTGCGCGTCCGGAACTGACGGGGGAGGAGAACACACCATGCAGAGTCCGCTCTTCAGCTACACCGAACAGCAGTCCCAGGACCGGTACACCGTCCAGAACCCGCAGCTCCTGCGGGTCTCGCTGACGGGCCACGACGACGTCCTCGCCCGCAAGGGCGCCATGGTCGCGTACCAGGGGCTGATGGAGTTCGACGGCGAGTACCAGTCGCACGGACAGCGCCGCGCCCGCGCGAGCACCGGTGAGGGCCTCGACCTGATGCGCTGCTCGGGGCAGGGCACCGTCTACCTCGCCAACCTCGCGCAGTACATCCACGTCGTGGACGTCGACCACGACGGGATCACGGTGGACAGCGCCTATGTACTGGCACTGGACTCCTCGCTGCACACCGAGGTCATCGCGGTGGACAGCCAGTACGGCATCTCGGGCACCGGGAAGTACCAGCTCAACATCTCCGGCACCGGCAAGGTCGCCCTGATGACCTCCGGCCAGCCGCTGATGATGCAGGTCACGCCCGACAAGTACGTCAACGCCGACGCCGACGCGATCGTCGCCTGGTCCAGCTCGCTGCGGGTGCAGATGCAGGCCCAGACGCACTCCTCGGGCGTCTGGCGGCGGCGCGGGAACACCGGCGAGGGCTGGGAGCTCAGCTTCCTCGGCCAGGGCTTCGCCCTCGTGCAGCCGAGCGAGGTGCTGCCCCCGCAGAACCACGAGATCGGCCAGGGCGTCCGCGCCCAGTTCGGCATGGGCCAGCAGGGCGCCCACGGTCAGAACCAGAACAACTCCTGGAACTGAACCACCGCGCACCGGCAGGCGAACACGGGTGAGGGGCGGTCTCCGGGGAGCCCGCCCCTCACCCGTGTTCGCAGGGAGGTTCCTACCGGCGCCGGTCCAGCTCGGCACGGGTTTGCTCCATCAGCCGTACGACCGAGGCGTCGGCCACCGAGGCGACCTCGTCGTAGGCGAACCAGCGCAGGTCCAGCGACTCCTCGCTGATCTGCTCCGTGGCCCCGGAGGGTGCCAGCGCCGCGTACTGCACGTCCAGGTGCCAGTGGCAGGGCGCGGGGATCGGGTGGCGGTCCAGCCTCACCGGGCCGCCACCGAGCAGGGTCAGGCCGGTTATGCCGGACTCCTCGGTCGCCTCCCGCAGCGCCGCGTCGGCGACCGACGCGTCCTGGGGCTCGCAGTGACCGCCCATCTGGAGCCACATCCGAAGCTTGCGGTGCAGGGTGAGCAGCACCCGGCCGCGCTCCGGGTCGACGACCAGCGCGCTGGCCGTCAGATGGCCGGCCCCGCAGGCCTTCCACATGCCGTCGGGGTGCTGTGCCAGATGGTCGAGGTAGCCCTGGCGCAGCTCACTCTGGGCGGGGTCCGGGCTCTCGTACCCCTTCAGGACGAGAACGGCGTCGTCGTACAGGCTCACCGGTCGCTGTCGCCCTTGCCGTCGTCCTTGCGGTCCTCGGTCTCCGCGCTGTCGGCCGGGCCCTTGCCGTCCGCGTCCGCGGCGGGCTTCTGCGGGCCCTTCGCGGCCTCGCCGAGCATCTTGTCCAGCTCGGAGAAGTCCAGCTGCTCGTGGTGCACGAAGCCGTCCGGATCGTCCAGGTCCTGGGCCGTGGGCAGCATGTCGGGGTGCTCCCACAGGGCGTCGCGCCCGTCCAGACCGCGCGCGTCGGTGAGCGAGGCCCACAGGCGCGAGGCGTCACGCAGCCGCCGCGGGCGCAGCTGGAGGCCGATGAGCGTGGCGAAGGTCTGCTCGGCGGGACCGCCGGAGGCGCGGCGCCTGCGCATCGTCTCGCGCAGCGCGTCCGCCGAGGTCAGACGGGACTTCGCGGCCTCGTGCACCACGGCGTCCACCCAGCCCTCGACCAGCGCGAGAGCCGTCTCCAGCCGGGCCAGGGCGGCCTTCTGCTCCGGGGTGTCCTCCGGCTGGAACATGCCCTGCTGAAGGGCGTCCTGGAGCTGCTCGGGCTGCGACGGGTCGAACTGGCCGACCACGTCCTCCAGCTTGCTGGTGTCGACCTTGATGCCGCGCGCGTAGCCCTCGACGGCACCGAACAGATGCGAGCGCAGCCACGGAACGTGGGCGAAGAGACGCTGGTGCGCGGCCTCGCGCAGCGCGAGGTACAGCCGCACCTCGTCCTGCGGCACGCTGAGGTCCTTGCCGAACCGCTCCACGTTCAGCGGCAGCAGCGCGGCCTTGCCCGCCGGGCCCAGCGGCAGGCCGATGTCGGTGGAACCGACCACCTCGCCCGCCAGCACCCCGACGGCCTGCCCGATCTGCTGGCCGAACATGGCGCCGCCCATCGACCGCATCATGCCGATCAGCGGGCCGGCCATGGCCTGCATCTCCTCGGGCAGCACATCGCCCATCGCGAGACCGACGCGCTCCGCCACCGGGTCGACCAGCTTCTGCCAGGCGGGAAGGGACGCCTCGACCCACTCCGCACGGCTCCACGCCACGGTCGAGACCGAACCGGAGGGCAGCGACGTCACGCCGTCCAGCCAGAGATCGGCCAGGCGCAGCGCCTCGTCCACCGCGGACCGCTCGGACGGGCCGACGCTGGCGTCCTTCGTGCCGTCCGGCGTGCCCTGCGAGACCGTCTGGCGGGCGATCTGCTTGGCCATGTCCCAGTTCACGGGACCGCCCTCGTAGCTCAGCATCTGGCCGAGCTGCTGGAAGGCGGCGCCCAGGTCATTGGGGTTCATCGTGCCGAACATCGCCGCGAACGGGTTGTCCCCGCCCGCGCCGGGCCCGAAGCCGAACGGGTTCGCAGGCCCGCCCGAACCCTGCCCACCTCCGGTGGGGTCCTTCTTCTTGCCCTCGTCGCCGTTCTCCGGCTCCTCCGGCGGAAGGCCGAATCCGAATGGGGTGTCACTCACGGGTTTCCTCGGCTCGTAGGGCCGTCGGCTCGAACCGACGGCGACTGCCCGACATCACCATCCAGCGTAGACACCAAAAGTCCGCTCAGGGCCTCAGTGCTCCGCCGGCTCCCGGCCTGCGGCAGGATGGACGCCACCTGGTACGCACGCGTCATTCGGGTACGTACTGAAGACAACCGCTGGAGACGCCCGGTGAGTTCCCCAGATCCTCAGGTTCGCGCAGCGCGAAACCTGTCCGCCCCCTCGACCGAGAACAAAACAGAAAAGAACCGCTCCAAGAACCGTGGCCCGGTCGTCGCGGTCACCGGTGCGGCAGGGGGCGTGGGCGAGCTGCTCACCGCACGCCTCGCGGCATCCGAGGAGATCAAGCAGGTCATCGCCATCGACGAACGCCGAGGAGAGGTCTCCGAGGCGACCTGGCACATCCTCGACGTACGCGACCCCGCCATCGCGGAGAAACTGCGCGGCGCAGATGTCGTGGTGCATCTCGCGCTCGATCTCGACCTGGAGACCGACCCCGCCGCCCGCACCGCCTACAACGTGCGCGGCACCCAGACGGTGCTGACGGCCGCCGCGGCCGTCGGCGTCCACCGGGTGGTGCTCTGCACATCGGCGATGGTCTACGGGGCGCTGCCCGACAACGACGTGCCGCTCGCCGAGGACGCCGAGCTGCGCGCCACCGCGGAGGCCACCGGTGTCGGCGACCTCCTGGAGATCGAGCGGCTCGGCCGCCGCGCGCCCCGCGCCCACCCCGGACTCAACGTGACCGTGGTCCGGCCCACCGTGCTGGTCGGCGGTACGGACACCGCGCTGACCCGCTACTTCGAGTCGCCGCGCCTCCTGGTCGTCGCCGGATCGCGTCCGACCTGGCAGTTCTGCCACGTCGACGACCTGGTCACGGCCCTGGAGTACGCCGCGCTGGAGAAGATCGACGGCGAGTTCGCGGTCGGCTGCGACGGCTGGCTGGAGCAGGAGGAGGTCGAGGAGCTCAGCGGCGTACGGCGGATGGAGCTGCCCTCCGCGGTGGCCCTGGGCGCCGCCGCCAGGCTGCACCGGATCGGCCTCACCCCGTCCCCGGCGGGTGATCTGGCCTACACGATGCACCCCTGGGTGGTCAGCGTGAGCCGGCTGCACGACGTGGGCTGGCGCCCGGCCTGGACCAACGAGGAGGTGCTCGCCGCGCTCCTCGAAGAGGTCGAGGGCAGGCACACCGTCGCCGGACGCCGTCTCGGCCGCAAGGACGCCACCGCGGCCGGTGCCGCCGGAGCGACCGTGGCGCTGCTGGGCACCGCCGCCCTGGTCCGCCGCGCCCGCAAGGCCCGCCGCCGCATCTGAGGGCCGACCGGCGGGGACCGCCCGAGCGGGAGCTTCCGTAGAAGGCTCCAAGGCCAGGGGCGGCCCGCCGGTGGAAAACGCTATTCCGCCTTGTCGGCGCCGTGCGGCACCATGGGCCTCATGGCTCCCACCTTTGACCACCCCGGCGAGCGGGCGGCGGGCGACCCCGTCCGGCTGCTGGAGATTCGCGACACCCCGCTCTCCGTCGACGAGGTCTTCCGGGCCGTCGGGGACGACGCGGCGGGCGGCACGGCGCTCTTCGTCGGTACGGTGCGCAACCACGACGCAGGGCAGGACGTCGGCGCGCTCGGGTACTCCTGCCATCCCTCGGCGCAGGACGAGATGCGCCGGGTGGCCGAGAAGGTCGTCGCGAATTTCCCGGTCCGGGCGCTGGCCGCCGTCCACCGGGTGGGTGACCTCCAAGTGGGCGATCTCGCGGTGATCGTCGCCGTCTCCTGCCCGCACCGCGCCGAGGCGTTCGCGGCCTGCCGGAAGCTCATCGACGACCTCAAGCACGAGGTCCCGATCTGGAAGCACCAGCGCTTCTCGGACGGTACCGAGGAATGGGTCGGCGCCTGCTGAGCACAAGCGGGCCGGTAGGCCGTCCGGTCCGATTTGCGTAACCCCACCCCTGCCGTGAGCGTTGGTTGTCCAGACGGTTAATCTGCTGATCGGTCAGTTGCGGTCGCTCATGGGTAGGGAGGTCGTAATGGCAGCACTTGCCTGGTTGCTGATTCCGCTTTTCGCTGCGTTCGGTGCCGCGATATGGGGAAGCTGGGCCACCCGCAATCGAACGACCGGCGATGTCTCCGAGCTCGCCGGCTATGCCAGGTTCCGCGAGGCGATGGAGAAGCCGCACTCCGGTTCCGACGTCGTCTGAACGTTTGCTCGCGCGTACGCAGTCGCCGACCCGCATCGCGGCCCCGGCTGCCGGCGCCCTCCGGCACAGCCCGCGCCCGGTTCCCCGCCTCGTACGGACCGGCCCCGGCGGTGCACTGACAGACCCTTCCCGTACTGTCGTTCCATGCCACGCCGCACCGCGACGATGCTCGCCTCCACACTGGTCCTCATCGCGCTGCTCTGCGCAGGCGTGCTGATCAAGGTGCCGTATTCGGAGATGTCTCCCGGGCCGACCGTGAACACCCTCGGCGAGGTCGGCGGCGAACCCGTCCTGCAGATTTCCGGGCACAAGACGTACCCGACCTCCGGCAACCTCAACATGACGACGGTCAGGGTCACCGGTGCCGACTACAGCATGAATCTCGTCGAGTCCGTCTACGGCTGGCTGGCCCACGACAGCCTGGTCGTGCCGCACGACACCCTCTACCCGGACGGCAAGACCGAGCAGCAGTCGACGCAGGAGAACGCCGAGGAGTTCAGCCAGTCCCAGGAGAGCGCCAAGGTCGCCGCGCTTACCGAGCTGAAGATCCCGGTGACCTCGCGCGTCGTGGTCTCCACGGTCGTCAAGGACAGCCCCGCCCAGGGCAAGCTGCACGCCGGCGACGTGATCAAGCAGGTCGACGGCTCGCCCGTCGAGCAGCCCGAGGACGTCGCGAAGCTCGTCACCCGCCGCGACCCGGGCCAGAAGGTCACCTTCACGGTCGTCCCGGCCAAGACAGCGGAGGCCGCCGAGAAGGCGGGCAAGGAGCCCGAAGGCAGCCGGAAGATCGTCATCACCACGGCGAAGGCGCCCAAGGAGGACCGTGCGATCGTCGGGATCCAGGCCGGGACGGACCACACGTTCCCGTTCCGGATCGACATCAAGCTCGCCGATGTCGGCGGCCCGAGCGCCGGTCTGATGTTCTCGCTGGGCATCATCGACAAGCTGACCCCGGGCAAGCTCACGGGCGGCAAGTTCATCGCGGGCACCGGCACGATCGACGACAAGGGCAAGGTCGGCCCGATCGGCGGCATCAACATGAAGCTGGTCGGCGCGCGCAACGCGGGCGCCAGGTACTTCCTGACGCCGGACGAGAACTGCGGGGCCGCAGCCTCCGACACCCCGAGCGGACTCACGCTGGTGCGGGTGAAGACGATCGACGACGCCAAGAAGTCGCTGGAGAAGATCAAGGCGGGGGACACGGCCGGGCTGCCGAGCTGCTCGGCAGGCTGACCGCGCCCCCTGCGGGGGAGACGCCGGGAGGTCAGGCCTCGAAGGTCGCGGCCAGCGCGTCGGCCAGACCGGGCACCAGACCGGCGCCGGTCCGCACCTCGCTCGGGGTGTCCTTCGCGCGCAGCCGTACGGCCGACTCACGCGTACCGTCCCGGAGGACCGCCACGGTCATCCGCACCTCCTGGCGCTCCGGGTGCTTGGCGACCCACTTGGTCAGCTGGGCGTCGCTGAGCCCCTCGGGCACGGAGGCCTCGGCGGACGGCGGCAGCATCAGCCGCTCCACCGTCATCGCGCATCCGATCACCGCGTCGGGCCAGGCGATCGTGGCGAGGAACTCGTCCAGGGCGGTGCCCGGCGGCAGCTCGTCCTGCTCGATGGGGGTCAGGGCGGCAGCCGGGGATTCGGAGCTGTCCAGGCCGAGCTGGGCGGCGAGACCGGGCTCCTGGACCCGCAGCTTGGCGGTGTCGACCAGGGCGAAGAGCCGGGCCGGCTGGTCCCAGCCGAGGCCGGAGATGTACTCGTCGATTTCCAGCACGGCGACGGTGAGCGGACTGGCGGCCATCGGGGGGCCTGAGGGGGAAACGTTGGACATGGCCAACATCCTGCCTCCTTCCGCCCCGGTAACGGGAACTAGGTAAAGCCTCAGTAAGTTGCATAGGTGGGCTCTACGATCGCTGGGCCCGCTCCACACGACCCGCGAACTTCGAGGTGCGCACGTTGGCTTTCCAGATGCCGGACCGCGGCGGAGGCCCGACCGGGCCACGGATCAGAGTCGGCCGCCCGTCCCGGCGTGCCCGTACCCTGCTCATGACATTGGGCGTCCTGGCGGTTCTCGCCATGGCGTTCGTCATGTTCGCCGGGTTCTGGACTGACTGGCTGTGGTACCGGTCGGTCGCGTATTCATCCGTCTTCACCACCACCCTGTGGACCAAGATCGGGCTGTTCCTCGTCTTCGGACTGCTGATGGCCGTCGCCGTCGGCCTGAACATCTGGCTCGCGCACCGGCTCCGGCCGCCGCTGAGCGCGATGTCGCTGGAACAGCAGAGCCTGGACCGCTACCGGATGAGCCTCGCCCCGCACAAGAAGTGGGTGCTGCTCGCGATCACCGCGCTCGTCGGTCTGATCGCCGGAGCATCCGCCTCCGGCCAGTGGCGTACCTGGCTGATGTATGTGAACGGCGTGGCGTTCGGGCAGAAGGACCCCCAGTTCCACCTGGACGTGTCCTTCTACGCCTTCGATCTGCCCTGGTACCGCTTCCTGCTGGGCTTCGGCTTCGCGGCCACGGTGCTCTCGCTGATCGCCGCCGCGATGACCCACTACCTGTACGGCGGGCTGCGCATCACCAGCCCCGGAGCGCGCGCGACGGGCGCGGCCACCGGACATCTTTCGGTGCTGCTCGGCGTCTTCGTCTCGCTGAAGGCCGTGGCCTACTGGCTCGACCGGTACGGCCTGGCCGTGAAGTCCAGCGACTTCAAGGCCACGGACAACTGGACGGGCCTGCGGTACGTCGACGCCAACGCCTACCTGCCGGCGAAGACCATCCTGTTCTGCATCGCCGCGATCTGCGCCGTGCTGTTCTTCGCGACGCTCTGGCGCCGCACCTGGCAGCTCCCGGTCATCGGCTTCGGCCTGATGGTGCTCTCGGCGATCCTGATCGGCGGGCTGTACCCCGCGATCGTGCAGAAGTTCCAGGTCCAGCCGAACGAGCAGGCCAAGGAAGCCCCGTTCATCCGGAAGAACATCGAAGCGACGCGCGAGGCGTACGACATCGACGACGCCAAGGTCGACGACTACTCCGGCAAGAGCACGACGGACGACGACACCAAGCTGCGCGCCAGCGCGAACGACGCCGCCAGCTACCGGGTGATGGACCCCAACGTCGTCTCCCCGGCCTTCCAGCAGCTCCAGCAGAAGAGGAACTACTACCAGTTCCCCAAGACGCTGGATGTCGACCGCTACAAGGACGCCGCAGGCAAGGACCAGGACACGGTCATCGGTCTGCGCGAGCTCAACCTCGAAGGCATCCCCAAGCGCAACTGGATCAACGACCACTTCACCTACACCCACGGCTACGGCGCCATCGCGGCCCGGGGCACGACGACGGGCAAGAACCCGAAGGGTTCCCCGGACTTCACCGAGTCCGGGCTGCCGACCTCGGGTGAGTTCCCCGAGTACGAGCAGCAGATCTACTACGGCGAGAAGACCGAGCAGTACTCCATCGTCGGCGGGCCCCAGAAGGAGCTCGACTACGAGGAGGACGGCGAGAAGACCACCAGCTACAAGGGCGACAGCGGGGTCAGTCTCTCCAACGCGTTCAACCGCGCCGCGTACGCGGTCTCGTTCAGCGAGCCGCAGATCCTCTACTCGGGAGCCATCGGCGAGGGCTCGCGGATTCTCTACAACCGCACGCCCAAGGAGCGCGTCGAGGCGGTCGCCCCGTGGCTGACCATCGACGGCGACGCCTACCCGGCCGTGGTGAACGGCCGTATCCAGTGGGTCGTCGACGCGTACACCACCACCAACGGCTACCCGTACGCCTCCCGTACGACGCTCGGTGACACCACGGCCGACTCGCTGACCACCAACCAGCGTGCGGTCGTCGCCCAGCAGAACCAGGTCAACTACATCCGCAACTCGGTGAAGGCCACCGTCGACGCCTACGACGGCAAGGTCAAGCTCTACGAGTGGGACACCGAGGACCCGGTCCTCAAGACCTGGCGCAAGGCGTTCCCGGGGACGGTGGAGCCCAAGGCGGACATCCCGAAGCAGCTCATGGACCACCTGCGCTACCCGCAGGACCTGTTCAAGGTGCAGCGCGAACTGCTGACCCGCTACCACGTCAAGAACCCCGCGCAGTTCTACAGCGGCAGTGACGCGTGGCAGGTCCCGGACGACCCGACCAACAAGGAGTCCGGCGCCGTCCCGCCGTACTACCTGAGCATAAAGATGCCGGACCAGGACGCTCAGAAGTTCTCGCTGACGACGACCTTCACCCCGAAGGGGCGGCCCGACCTCGGGGCGTTCATGGCGGTGGACGCCGATGCGGCCAGCAAGGACTACGGCACGATAAGGCTGCTGAGAGTCACCACCACGGTGAAGGGCCCGGGACAGGTACAGAGTGAGCTCAACGGCAACGACGACGTCGCCGAGTTCGTGAGAAACCTGAAGGGGACCGACTCCGACATCGAGTACGGCAATCTTCTGACCGTGCCGCTGGAGGGGGGCTTCCTCTACATCGAGCCGGTGTACACGCGCGGTGGCACGCAGAACTATCCGCTGCTGCGCAAGGTCGCCGCCTCGTACGGGTCGAAGACCGTCTTCGAGAACAGTCTCGGGGAGGCGCTCAACGCGGTCTTCGGGGTGACGGACTCCGGCACCACCCAGCCGCCGGACACCACCAGGCCACCGGGCACCACCCAGCCGCCGGCCACCGGTGACGCGGCGCTGAAGAAGGCGATCGCGGACGCGCAGAAGGCCTACTCGGAGGGCGAGGCGGCCCTCAAGGAGCAGGACTGGGCCGCCTACGGCAAGGCCCAGGCGGACCTGCAGGACGCGCTCCAGCGTGCGGCGGCCGCCCAGCCGAAGCCGGGCAGCGAGAACAGCGCGAGCGGTTCGGACAAGGCGGACGGTGCCGACAAGGCGGGTGCCGACAAGGCCGACGGCGCAGACAAGGCCGGCGGTGCCGACAGCGCCGACAAGACGGACAAGCCGGCCGGCGCCGACAGCGGTGGCTGAGTAACCCGGTAAAGGCTCCACCCCGCGTCGTGGTACGGTTTCACCACAACGACGCGGGGTGGAGCAGCTCGGTAGCTCGCTGGGCTCATAACCCAGAGGTCGCAGGTTCAAATCCTGTCCCCGCTACTGAAAGACCAAGGCCCGGATCCTTTCGAGGATCCGGGCCTTCGTCGTGTCACGGCGGCTTTCTTGTGCAGGGTGCGTGAAGTGCGGTTCGCGGGGCACGAGTTGGCTCCGGACGTGTTTGACTTATCTCTCTGTGGGCATGTCGACAAAACGCTGAAGTGACCTAACTGGCCGCGCTATACCAGGTGTACGCGGGTGGCAGGCGGTGCGACGATGGTATTTATGGGGGACAGGGCAACTCTGTTGGAGACAGGGCGGTTTGTGCAGCGTCGCGTTGATCGTCCGGACAACGCGATGAATGCGGCTTTTGGCGTTGCCGCCACCGAGAACAACGAGACCACTGACACATCTGAGACACCCGAGACGCCTGAGATCATCAAGGCGACCGAGACAGCCGAGACTGCGGGGTGTGCCGCGACCGTCGAGAGCACGGAGTTCACAGAGAGCACGGGAAGCGCCGGGGCCGAGCGGAGCACCGGGATCGTCGGGGCCGCGGAGGCTCCCGGGGGCACCGAGAGCCCGGAGAGCGCCGAGAGCGAGGCGCGTCACCGTCGCGCCGCCGACGCCGGGGACACCGCGTCGATGAGCGTTCTCGGCGCACTGCTGCTGCGCCGCGGCGACCTGGACGGCGCCGAACCCTATCTGCGGGGAGCCACCGCGGACGGCGACCGGGCCGCGGCCAACAACCTGGGTGTCCTGCTCCACCAGCGCGGATACACCGACGACGCGGCCGGCTGGTGGCGCATCGCCGCCGTCGCGGGGTCCGCCGCAGCCGCACACGCGCTGGGCCGCCACTACCGCGAGCGGGGCGACGAGCCCGGCGCCGAGTACTGGCTGAGGCAGTCCGCCGAGCAGGGCCACGCGCTGGGCGCGTACGCCCTGGCCGACCTGCTGGAGCACCGCAGCGACGTCGGCGCGGAGCGCTGGCTGCGCGCCGCCGCCGAGCAGGGGCACCGGGAGGCCGCGTACCGCCTCGCGCGCATGCTGGACCGCAACGCCGGCGACGACCCGCACGACGCCTTCGGCCGCCCGGGGCTGGGCCCCGGCGCGGGCGACCGCTCCGGGGGGAGCGGACGGCCCGTGGCGCGCAAGGACGACGGCCCGGTGGCGGGTCCGGCGACCGGGCGGGTGGGTGAGGCCGAGCAGTGGTACCGGCAGGCCGCCGCGCGCGGCCACCGGCGTGCCGCCCTGCACCTCGGCGCCATCCTCGAACAGCGCGGCGAGCCCAAGGAGGCCGGCCGCTGGTACCTCATCTCCGCGAAGGCGGGCGAGGCGCGCGCCGCCTGTGCGCTCGGCTTCCTGCTGCGTGACGCGGGCGACGAGGAGAGCGCCGCCGTGTGGTGGCTGCGTGCCGCCCAGGACGGCGACGGGAACGCCGCCAACGCCCTGGGCGCCCTGCACGCGGCCCGCGGCGAGCAGCAGACCGCCGAGCGCTGGTACCGCGCGGCCATGGACGCGGGCGACGTCAACGGCGCCTACAACCTCGGCCTGCTCTGCGCGGCCCAGGACCGTACGCCGCAGGCCGAGCAGTGGTACCGCCGGGCCGCGTACGCGGGCCACCGTGAGGCCGCCAACGCGCTGGCCGTGCTCCTGCTCCAGGCGGGCGACGCGACCGGCGCCGAGCCCTGGTTCTCCAAGGCGGCCGAGGCGGGCAGCGTGGACGCGGCGTTCAACCTCGGCATCCTGTACGCCGGGCGCGACGAGGACCGCATGGCGCTGGTCTGGTACGAGCGCGCCGCGGCGGCCGGGCACACCGAGGCCGCCCTCCAGGTCGGCATGGCCCTGCTGCACCACGGCGAGGAGCAGGAGGCGGAGCGCCATCTGCGCTGCGCGGCCGGCGGCGGCAGCGCCGAGGCGGCCTTCCGGCTGGCCGGAGTGCTGGACTCGCGGCAGCCGCCGCCCGGCCCCCCGGCGCTCGGCGAGCCGATGCCGGAGAAGACCGAGTGCGAGGAGTGGTACGAGCGGGCCGCCGAGCAGGGCCACCGCCGTGCCCAGGTCCGGGTCGGGATGCTCGCGGCAGCCCGGGGCGACGTGGACAGCGCCGCCCGCTGGTACCGCGAGGCCGCCGAGTCCGGCAGCCGCAACGGCGCCTTCAACCTCGGGCTGCTGCTCGCCCGGGAGGGCAGCGAGCGCGAGGCCGCCCTGTGGTGGAGCCGCGCGGCTAACGACGGGCACGGCCGCGCCGCCCTGCGCCTCGCGCTGCTGGCCGCCCGCCGCGGCGAGCTGGCCGAGGGACAGCGCTGGTGTGCGCGAGCGGTGGAGCTGGGCCCGGCGGAGGTCGCCGAACGGGCCGCCCGGCTGCGGGAGGCGCTGCACCAGGAGCTGACCGCGTAGGACACGAGCGGTCCGGGGCGTCGTACGAGCGGCGCCCCGGTGCCCGCCCCGTGGGGCGCCGGAACTGATTTGCGCTGGTCGGCAGTGGTGACGTACAGTTCTAACCACAACGACGCGGGGTGGAGCAGCTCGGTAGCTCGCTGGGCTCATAACCCAGAGGTCGCAGGTTCAAATCCTGTCCCCGCTACTGAAGACAGAAGGCCGGATCCTTTCGAGGATCCGGCCTTCTGTGCATGCGTCGGCCTTCCGCGCAGGCACTGTGCGCGAGTCAGAGCTTGTGGCCCACGGCCTCCGAATACATCGCCCGGTCCACGGCCTTCTCCTCCGGCACCGGGGCTCCCTTCGACACTCCCGAGTCGGCGTACGCCTCCTGCAGCCGGTCCGTCGTGCCCTTGCGTATCTCCCAGTCCATCCGCATCGACGGGGTCGACCGCAGCGTGGCCTCGTCGGTCTTCATCAGTTTCGCCAGCTCGGTCACGAAGCCGGGATCGGACTTGTAGTCGCCGGCGAAGTAGGTGTTCACCGTCCGGATGTAGGCGCGGAGGAAGGCGACGCCCGCGTCGGGATCCTTGTTCAGCAGAGTCGGGCCGAAGAGCAGGCCGCCGAGCGGTTCGCCGACGGGCTGGCCGCCCAGGAACGCGTACTTCTTGTCGCCGTCCACCTTGCGCCAGATCGGGTCGAGCAGCCAGGCCGAGTCCACGCCGCCGTTCTGCAGCGCGGTCAGCACGTCCGCGGAGCCGAGCTGCTGGAAGCTGATCCGGTCGAGGCCGCCGCCGTGCTTCTTCAGGGAGGTGTCCATCGGGTACGCGATGACCGAGCCCTTGCCGATCATGGTGCCCAGCTTCCGGCCCGCCATCTCTACGTGATCGGCGCTCTCGCCGTCCTTGAGGCGCACCCACAGGCCGCTCTTGGAGGTGGGGTCGGGGGAGAAGTTCCCCGCGACCCACTTGATGTCGAAGCCGCCGTTGACGCCGTTCATCACGGCTGCCTCGGGGGCCGCCCACTGGGCGTCCACGTCGCCCTTGGCGAGCAGCGGCAGGGCGTCCGGGGTGGGCAGCACCTTCAGCTCGACGTCCAGTCCCTCCTTCGCGAACTCGCCCTTCGCCACCGCGACCTGGAGCGGAGCGACGTACTCCGCGCTCAGGGTGCCGGTGGCCACGGTGATCTTCCGTTTCTCGGCCAGGGGCCGGGCCGCCGGGGCGCCCTTGTCGCAGCGGGCCGCCTTTCGGTCGGGGGCGAGGTCGGCCGGGTCGGTCCAGCTCCCGGCGCCGCAGCCCGCGACGGGCTTCACTACGCGCGGCGCGGCGGCGGTGGTGTCGCCGCCGGAGTCGTGCCCGGCGCAGCCCGCGGCGCCGAGCAGGGATGCCGTGACGAGCACGACGGTGCGGGTGATGCGGGTGTGGGTACGCACAGTGCCTCCGTACGAAGAGCGTGGGGAGCCGTTCAGGACCGACCGCGGCCGCGGTCGCGCGGTGCCCACGGCGTGAGCAGCCGTCCGGCGATCCGCACCACTTCGGAGAAGATGACACCGAGGACGGCCACGCACACGATGCCGACGAACATCACGTCGTTCTGGAACAGTGCCCGGGAGTCGAAGATCAGATGGCCGAGACCGTCGGCCGCGGCGATCTGCTCGGAGGCGACGATGACGAGCACCGCCACTCCCGCCGCGATCCGCGCCCCGACCAGTACCGCGGGCAGCGAGGCGGGCAGCAGGACATGGCGGAACATCTGCCAGGGCGAGGCGCCGAAGACCTGACCGGCGTCGCGGTGCCCGGCCGGGACGGCGAGCACGGCCGCCATGGTGGAGATCCAGACGAAGAAGAAGACGGTCGCGGCGACCAGGGCGATCTGCGGCCCTTCACCGAGGCCGAACATGTTGAGGAAGACGGGCAGCAGGGCCAGCTTCGGCACGACGTACAGGGCGTCGAGCAACGGTTCCAGAGCCGCCCGTACGAGGGAGAGCGAGCCCATCAGCAGCCCGAGCGCGTATCCCGCGACGGTGCCGATCGCATAGCCGCCGAGGACCCGCTTGAGCGTGGCCCACACGTCCGGCCACAGTTCACCGGCGCCCGCCCGGTCCAGGCCGTCCGCCAGGATGGTGGAGGGGGCGGGGTAGACCCGGGCGTCGATCCAGGACTGCGTGGCTGCCAGCTGCCAGAGCAGCACGAGGAGCAGCGGCACGGCGACGGCGAGCGTGATCTCCAGGGCGCGGCGCCTGCGGTGGGTGCGTGCCGGACGCAGCTCCTGCGGGCCCGGTCTGCGGATCAGAAGGCCCTCGTCGGGCTTCGGCGTGTTCACGGTGATGGTCATGCCGGGACCGCCTCCCGGTGCACCTCGCCACGCAGGAGCTCCCACAACTCGCTCTTCAGCGCGGTGAATTCGGGTGCCGACCGGACCGTGCCGGTGCGCGGCCGGCCGAACGGCGGCCGGCGCTCGGCGATGATCCGCCCCGGTCTGGCGGACATCACCAGCACCCTGTCCCCGAGCACGATCGCCTCTTCGAGGCTGTGGGTGATGAAGAGGGTGGTGGTACGGGTGGTCTGGGTGAGGTCGAGCAGCTCGTCCTGGAGGATGGTGCGCAGCTGGGCGTCGAGCGCCGCGAACGGCTCGTCCATCAGCAGGATCTCGGGTTCGACGGCGAGGGCGCGGGCGATCGCGACCCGTTGCCGCATTCCGCCGGAGAGGGCGGCCGGGTACGCCCCCGCGAAGTCGGAGAGTCCCATCCGGGCCAGCCAGTCGCGGGCCCTGGCGTCGGCCTCCTTGCGCGGTGTGCGCTGGATGTCGAGGCCGAACCGGACATTGGCGAGCACGGTCTTCCAGTCGTAGATGCCGTAGTCCTGGAAGATCATCGCCGCCGGACGGGGCGAGACCGTACGGATGGACAGCTCGCCGGAGCTGGGGCGGAGCAGCCCGGCGGCGATCCTCAGCAGTGTGGACTTGCCGCAGCCGGACGGGCCGACGACGCAGGTGAACTCGCCCGGCGCGACGGAGAGATCGAGCGGACCGAGGGCGGACAGGGCCTTGGCCCCGCGCCCGAACGAGCGGGTGAGCGCTTCGGCGTGGAGTTTGGGACGGGTGGCTGCGGTGGCGGGTGGGGTCGGGTGCGGATCTCCCACGGGTCTCTCCTCGGGCGTATCGAGGTGCGGATCCGCCGCGGGGCGGACGTGATCGCCGCAGACGATATGACTACCCGTCAGATTCGGGAAGGGGGTGCGCACATGCCGGTGGCGGGGAGGTGTGCCGCCCTTCGCGCGGGAGCATGCGAAAGGCCCCGGTGCGAATGACGCTCGCACCGGGGCCTTCGTCGTGAGGGGCGGCCCGGCTCAGCCCGTCGCCGCGCAGTTCGGGCAGATGCCGCGGTAGGTCACCTCGACGCCGGAGACCGTGAAGCCGAAGCGCTCGTCGCTCGGCAGGTCCGCCATCGGATCGCCGGCCGGGTGCACGTCGCGGATCGTGCCGCAGCTCGCGCAGACCAGGTGGTGGTGGGGCCGGTGCGCGTTCGGGTCGTACCGCTTGGCGCGGCGGTCCGTGGAGACCTCGATGACCTCGCCGAGCGTCACCATCTCGCCGAGCGTGTTGTAGACGGTGGCGCGGGAGATCTCGGGCAGCCTGGCCACGGCCCGGGCGTGGACCTCGTCGGCCGTCAGGTGCACATGGTCCCCGTCGAGGACCTCGGCCACGACGCGCCGCTGCGCAGTCATGCGCCAGCCGCGTCCGCGAAGTCGTTCCAACAGGTCGCTCATGGAAACAAGCCTAACAGTGGTGGGACCAGGTCCCGAACGGGTGTGACTTTGGATGTTCGCTTGACTTGGACTAAGTCCATTGTAGGATCGGAACCGGCATACGCCAAGGGACAGGCTGTGCAGTTCGAGACGAATGTGCAGGAACGACGCAGGAGGCGCACGTGACGCAGGGACCGCTCACCACGGAGGCCGGCGCGCCGGTCGCCGACAACCAGAACAGCCAGACCGCGGGCGTCGGCGGTCCCGTCCTGGTGCAGGACCAGTCGCTGCTGGAGAAGCTCGCGCACTTCAACCGTGAGCGCATTCCGGAGCGCATCGTGCACGCCCGCGGCGCCGGCGCGTACGGCACGTTCACGCTGACCCGTGACGTCTCGCAGTGGACCCGGGCCAAGTTCCTCTCCGAGGTCGGCAAGCAGACCGAGACCTTCCTGCGCTTCTCGACCGTCGCGGGCAACCTCGGCTCGGCCGACGCGGTGCGCGACCCCCGCGGTTTCGCGCTGAAGTTCTACACCGAAGAGGGCAACTACGACCTCGTCGGCAACAACACCCCGGTGTTCTTCATCAAGGACGCCATCAAGTTCCCCGACTTCATCCACACCCAGAAGCGCGACCCGTACACCGGCTCGCAGGAGGCGGACAACGTCTGGGACTTCTGGGGTCTGTCGCCCGAGTCCACCCACCAGGTGACCTGGCTCTTCGGCGACCGGGGCATCCCGGCCACGCTGCGCCACATGAACGGGTACGGCTCGCACACGTTCCAGTGGAACAATGAGGCCGGCGAGGTCTTCTGGGTCAAGTACCACTTCAAGACCGACCAGGGCATCAAGAACCTCACCCAGGACGAGGCCAACAAGCTCGCCGGTGAGGACCCGGACAGCCACCAGCGCGATCTGCGCGAGGCGATCGAGCGCGGCGACTTCCCGTCCTGGACGGTGCAGGTCCAGATCATGCCGGCGGCCGAGGCGGCCACGTACCGCTTCAACCCGTTCGACCTCACCAAGGTGTGGCCGCACGAGGACTACCCGCCGATCGAGATCGGGAAGCTGGAGCTCAACCGGAACCCGGAGAACATCTTCGCGGAGACCGAGCAGTCGATCTTCAGCCCCGCGCACTTCGTGCCGGGCATCGGCCCGTCCCCCGACAAGATGCTCCAGGGCCGTCTCTTCGCGTACGGCGACGCCCACCGCTACCGCGTCGGCATCAACGCCGACCACCTGCCGGTGAACCGCCCGCACGCCACCGAGGCGCGTACCAACAGCCGGGACGGCTACCTGTACGACGGCCGCCACAAGGGTGCGAAGAACTACGAGCCGAACAGCTTCGGCGGTCCGGCCCAGACCGACCGCCCGCTGTGGGAGCCCACCACCGTCACCGGCGAGGTCGCCACGCACGTGGCCCCGAGCCACGCCGAGGACAACGACTTCGTGCAGGCCGGAAACCTGTACCGGCTCTACTCCGAGGACGAGAAGGCCCGGCTGATCGACAACCTCGCCGGGTTCATCGCCAAGGTCTCGCGCGACGACATCGCCGAGCGCGCGATCAACAACTTCCGCCAGGCGGACGGCGACTTCGGCAAGCGTCTGGAGGCCGCGGTCCAGGCCCTTCGCGGCTGATCCGGGCGGCTGCCGTCGGCGGTGGGCCGGCCTCCCCGGAGGAGAGACCGGCCCACCGGTCGTTCGGGGGCTCAGCCGATGAGCTCGGCGCGGTGGCGGCGCCGGGTGGGCGCCCAGCAGCGCAGGATGTCGCGGACGGAGACGATGCCCACGGGGCCGTGGCCGTCCAGCACGATCAGATGCCGGAACCCGCCGTGTGTCATGGCCACCGCGGCCTCTTCCAGGGTCCAGGTGGGCGCGGCGAAGACCACATCGGTGGTGGTGTGGCCGGCGACGGTCTCGACGTCCGGATCCTGTCCGGAGCCGACCGCGTCGAGTATGTCGCGTTCGGTGAGGATGCCGAGCCCGCTGTGGTCCTGGTCGAGTACGACCGCGGCCCCGACATGGCGGACCGACATCAGCCGGGCGGCCTGGCGGAGCGTATGGGCGGGCCCGATGGTGAGGACCAGCGTGCTCATGGCGTCACGGACGAGCATGAAGGGAGCCACCTCCTTGGTGAAACGACTGCGTGAGCCGATTCACAAATTCACAAGCGGGGGGACTCTCAGAGTTGCACCGATACGGGGACGGAACAAGGGGGGACGAAGCTCCCCCGGAGGCGCGACAGCGCGCAACGCCCCCGGGGGACACGATCCCGGCGTGCGAGCCGGTTCATCGGCGCCGGTTCAGCAACGCAGGTTCAATGGCGCGGTTCAGTGGAGCCGGTTCAGTAGCGCTGGTTCAGATAGCCGAGCAGCTCGTGGTGGAGCAGTCCGTTCGAGGCCGCAGCGTTGCCGCCGCCGGGGCCGGAGACCCCGTCCAGGCTGGTGAACTTCCCGCCCGCCTCCTGGACGACGATCGCGTTGGCGGCCATGTCCCAGAGCGAGAGCTCCGGCTCCGCGCAGATGTCCACCGAGCCCTCGGCGACCATCATGTACGGCCAGAAGTCCCCGTACCCGCGAGTGCGCCAGCAGGCCCGGGTCAGGTCCAGGAACCCGTCGAGGCGGCCCTGCTCCTCCCAGCCGCTCAGCGAGGCGTACGCGAACGAGGAGTCCGCGATCCGCTCCACCTTCGACACCTGGAGCCTGGTCGCGGAGGTCAGACTGCGGCCGCTGTACGCGCCGGCGCCCTTGGCCGCCCACCAGCGCCGGTTCAGCGCCGGGGCCGACACCACGCCGACCACCGGCTGGAACCCGTCCTCACCGGCCTCCATCAGCGAGATGAGCGTCGCCCAGACGGGCACGCCGCGCACATAGTTCTTGGTGCCGTCGATCGGGTCGATGACCCAGCGGCGCGGGCCGGTGCCCTCGATCCCGAACTCCTCGCCCAGAATCGCGTCACGCGGGCGGGCCCGATGGAGGTGGCCGCGGATCAGCTCCTCGGCGGCCTTGTCGGCCTCGCTCACCGGGGTCATGTCCGGCTTGGTCTCGACCTTGAGGTCGAGGGCCTTGAACCGGTCCATCGTCGCCGCGTCGGCGGCGTCCGCCAGTACATGGGCAAGGCGCAGATCATCGTGGTAATCGGGCATGCCGTCACAGTATCGACCGAAGGTGAACAGAGCCACACGCCCGGGAGCCGCACGTGCCGGGAGCCGCGCGGACCATTGACAGCCCCCGGGGCCGCGCCGACGCTGGGACGCGGAGCCCTCGGCGCGGGAGGCGACGATGCCCACAGCGCGGGAAGTACTGCTGGACGCCGCCCTCTCGGCGCTGGCGACCCTGCCCTGGACGTCGGTGCGCATGGTCGACGTGGCATCCGCCGCCGGGGTCTCCCGGCAGACCCTTTACAACGAGTTCGGCGGCAAGGACGGCCTGGCCCGCGCCCTGGTGCGGGACGCCGTCGACGGCTACCTGGCCGGGGTCGAGCGCGCGCTGGGAACGGCGGGCGGTACAGCGGACAGGCTGGCCGCCACCGCCGCCTGGACCGTCCGGGCCGTACGGACGAACGTGCTGGTCAAGGCGTTGCTCACCGGCTGCTGGAACGAGCGGTTACCCCGCCCGGGCCCCCTCGCGGCCGGCTGCCCGGACCCGTTGCCCGGCCCCCGGAGTCCCGATCCCGGCCCGCCGACCCCCGCCGAACTGCTCCGCCGGGCCGGCGAACGCGCGGTGGCCGCCCTCGACGGCGAAAGGCCCCCTCACGACCCGGAGGCCCTCGCGATGACCTGCGAGATCGCGCTGCGGCTCGCCCTGAGCTACGCGCTGGTGCCCGCTCCGTCGGGAACCGGGGGCGAGCCGGCGCCGCTGGTGCGCCACGTGGTGGCGCGGGTGCCGGACGCGGTCAGTGGGACGAGCCCGACAGCTGGAGCCCGATCACCCCGATGATCACCAGGGAGATCGACACCAGCTTGAGCGTGGAGACCACGTCGTCGAGGAAGACCATGCCGTAGATCGCGGTGCCTGCCGCGCCGATACCCGTCCACACGGCATAGGCGGGGCCCACGTCGAGTTTCTTCAGCGACATCGTCAGCAGACCGAAGCTGCCGAGGGCGAAGATGCAGAACGCGATGGTCGGCCAGAGCCGGGTGAAGCCGTGCGAGAGTTTCAGACAGACGGCGAAGCCGGTCTCCAGAAGTCCTGCGACCACGACCAGCAGCCACGCCATCGTCAGTGCCCTCCCACGTCGGTGACGCCTTGCCACACTGAATGTGATTATGCATTTACCGGTGACGGCAGATCGCAAACGTTGCCCGGTCAGTCGCCTTCGCGTCGCTCCCGGGTGGCGAGCAGCCGGTGCAGCGAGTCCAGCCGGGCCGGATCGGCGTGGCCGTCCGCCACCCAGGCGGCCAGGGCGCATTCCGGTGCGTGGCTGTCGTGGGTGCAGCCGCGCGGGCACTCCTCGGTGCCCGGCTCCAGGTCCGGGAACGCGTGGATCACCCGGGACGGGTCGATGTGGTTGAGCCCGAAGGAGCGCACACCGGGGGTGTCGATCACCCAGCCCCGGTAGTCCGGCAGCGGCAGCGCCAGCGCCGATGTGGTGGTGTGCCGGCCGCGCCCGGTGACCGCGTTCACCACCCCCGTCGTACGTCGGCGGTCCTTCGGCACCAGCGCGTTGACCAGCGTGGTCTTGCCGACACCGGAGTGCCCGACGAAGGCGGTGACCCGGTCGTTCAGCTGCTCGCGGACCCGCTCCGCCGCGTCGCCGTTCTCCAGCTCCTCGCGGCTGGTCACGATGAACGGGACACCCAGCGGGGTGTACGCCTCCAGCAGCTTGTCCGGGGAGGCCAGGTCGGACTTGGTGAGGACGAGGAGCGGGGAGAGCCCGCCGTCGTACGCCGCGACCAGGCAGCGGTCGATCATCCTGGGCCGGGGTTCCGGATCGGCCAGGGCGGTCACGATCGCCAGCTGGTCCGCGTTGGCCACGACCACCCGCTCGAACGGATCGTCGTCGTCCGCCGTCCGGCGCAGCACCGAACGGCGCGCACCGATGCGGACGATGCGCGCGAGGGTGTCCTTGTCGCCGGAGAGATCACCGACGATGGAGACGGTGTCACCCACCACGGCGGCCTTCCGGCCCAGCTCACGGGCCTTCATCGCCATGACCGTACGACCGTCGACGAGACAGGTGAGGCGGCCCCGGTCGACGGTGAGGACCATGCCCTCCTCGGCGTCCTCGTGCTTCGGGCGGGTATGGGTGCGGGGCCGGTTGCCCTTCGGGTTGGGGCGGAACCGGATGTCGTCCTCGTCGGGGTTCTTGCCGTAGCGGCGCATGTCTCAGGCCCCGAGCATTCCGGTCCACATCTGCGGGAAGTCCGGCAGGGTCTTGGCGGTCGTCGCCACGTTCTCGATCTCCACTCCGGGTACGGCAAGGCCGATGATCGACCCCGCGGTCGCCATCCGGTGGTCGTCGTACGTATGGAAGGTACCGCCGTGCAGCGGACGGGGCCGGATGTGGAGGCCGTCGGCGGTCTCGGTGACGTCGCCGCCCAGCTCGTTGATCTCCTTGGTGAGCGCGGCCAGCCGGTCCGTCTCGTGCAGCCGCAGATGGGCGACCCCGCTCAGGGTGGACGGCGAATCGGCCAGGGCCGCGACCGCCGCGATGCCCGGGGTCAGCTCGCCGACCTCGCCGAGATCGACGTCGATGCCGTGGATCCGGCCCGAACCGGTGAAGGTGAGACCGCGCTCGGTCAGCTCGCAGCTGCCGCCCATCGCGGTGAAGATCTCCCGCAGCGCGTCGCCGGGCTGGGTGGTGCGCTCGGGCCAGTCCGGGACGGTGACCCGGCCGCCGGTGACCAGCGCGGCCGCGAGGAAGGGCTGGGCGTTGGACAGGTCGGGCTCGATGGTCAGGTCACGGCCGAGCAGGGCGGAGTGGGAGACCCGCCAGACGTTCGGCTCGCCGCCCGTCTCCGGCTCGTCGACCTGCGCGCCGACCGCCCGCAGCATGTCGACGGTCATCCGGATGTGCGGCATGGAGGGGAGCCGGGCGCCGGTGTGACGCACCTCCACCCCCTGGTTGAAGCGCGGCGCCGACAGCAGCAGTGCCGAGACGAACTGGGAGGACGAGGAGGCGTCGATCGCCACCGGACCGCCGTCCAGCGCACCGCTGCCGTGCACGGTCATCGGGAGCGAGCCGCGCCCCTCGTCGTCGATCCGGGCACCGAGCACCCGCAGCGCGTCGATCACACCGGTCAGCGGGCGCTCGTACGAACGCGGGTCGCCGTCGAAACGGACCGGGCCGTCGGCCAGGGCCGCGACCGGCGGCAGGAAGCGCATGACCGTGCCGGCGTTGCCGACATCGACGGTGGTGGGACCGTGCAGCCCGGCCGGGATGACCCGCCAGGCCTCGCCGGAGCCGTCCGGACCGACGCCCTCCTCGATGCCGACGCCCATCGAACGCAGCGCCTCGGCCATCAGCAGGGTGTCGCGGGAGCGCAGCGGGCGGCGCAGCCAGCCGGGCTCGGCGGCGAGCGCGGCGAGCACCAGCGCGCGATTGGTGACCGACTTCGATCCGGGCACGGTGACGGTCGCGTCGACCGCCCCGGTTGCATGCGGGGCGGGCCAGAGAGCGGGGTGCACGGAGCTTTCGGTCATGGATCTCACTTTAGACCGCCCGGCAATCGGGGAGTGGCGTCGCGGGACCGGGTGCGCGCATCCGCGGCGTTGCCGTCGGCCACCACGGCTCCGCCGTGCCCGCTCCTTCGTCCGCCCCCGACTGCCGGGCGGTCCGACGGCCTCGGCAGGGGCGGTCGGAGCCGTCGCGGGCCGCCGCGCGCCCGTATGTCTCACATGCCGAGCAGCCAGCGCCCGCCGCCGATCAGCGAGCAGAGCGACACCGCGTGGAAGAGGAAGAGCCAGAGCGCGGCCGGTACGTCGGTCAGCCGCGACAACTGGTCCGCGTCCGAGTCCGGCGCACCGCCGTGCCGCCGCTTGGACTGGAGCTCGAAGGCCGGGCGCACGCCGCCGAGCAGCAGGAACCAGACCACGGTGTACGCGAACAGCGACTGCCAGGCGGGTGAGGCCAGCCACGACACCAGCAGGAAGGCCGAACCGGTGAGGATCACCGTCAGCGCCCCGTAGACGTTGCGGATCATCACCAGCATCACCGCGAGCAGGGCGGTGGCCACCCACAGCAGCAGCGTGATCCGGCCGTCGACCAGCAGCCACGCGCCGCCCAGGCCCAGCAGCGGCGGGGCGGTGTAGCCGGCGGCCGCGGTGAGGATCATGCCGATACCGGTCGGCTTGCCACGGCTGACGGTCAGGCCGCTGGTGTCCGAGTGCAGCCGGATGCCGGACAGCTGCCGGCCGGTGAGCAGCGCGATCAGCCCGTGACCGCCCTCGTGCGCGATGGTGATCGCGTTGCGGGTCAGCCGCCAGAGCGGGTTCGGCACGACGGCGATCAGCGCGAGCGTGCCGGTCACCACCACCAGCCACTGCTCGGGGGCGGGCTGGGTGCCGATCACGCGGTCCCACAGATTGCCCAGTTCGGTGCTGTCCATGGCGCGGGCGGCTCCTTGCGGTGTCGGCTTGCGGTATCGGCGTCCTGCCGGTGTGACGGTCGTGGCAGTCTGGCACTCATGTGCGGACGGTATTCAGCGAGTCGGCGGCCCGAGGACCTGACCGGACTCTTCCAGGTCGAGAAGTGGGAGCCGGCCGAGGCCCTGGCGCCCGATTGGAACGTGGCGCCCACCAAGGAGGTCTACGCGGTACTGGAGCGTCCTGTGAAAGACGCAGACGACCAGCGTCCGGTTCGCCAGATGCGGGCCCTGAAATGGGGACTCGTGCCGTCCTGGGCGAAGTCCCCGGAGGGCGCGGCGCGGATGATCAACGCCCGGGCGGAGACCGTCCACGAGAAGCCGTCCTTCCGCCGTCCCTTCGTCTCCCGGCGCTGCATCCTGCCCGCCGACGGCTACTACGAGTGGGTCACCGGCGCGGACGAACGGCAGCTGGAGGAGAAGGGGAAGAAGAAGCGCCCGCGCAAGCAGCCGTACTTCGTGACCCCCGCCGACGGGTCGGTCTTCGCGATGGCCGGGCTGTACGAGTTCTGGCGCGACCGGACCCTGCCCGACGACCACCCGATGGCCTGGTGGGTGACGTGCACGGTGATCACCACCGAGGCGGAGACCACCCCGCTCGCCGTCGCCCCCGCGGACGGCCCGGCCTCGCTCGCCGACATCCACCCCCGGATGCCGCTGATGCTGACGCCGGACCGCTGGGACGACTGGCTGGACCCGTCCCGCACCGACGTCGAGGAGCTGAGGGCGCTGCTCGCCCCGCCGCCGGGCGGGCTGATGCGGGCCTACCCGGTGGCCACGGCCGTCAGCAACGTCCGCAACAACGGCCCCGAACTGCTGGAAGAACTGGCCGCGCCGGAGGTGGGCACCCTCTTCTGAGCCCCCTGCGGGGAAGATGGGGCGCGTGACCACTGAAGAGACGGGCCGCGGGGCCGGGACCGCCGAAACGGCCGACACCGATGCCGGGCCGGCCAGGATCACCTGGTTCCCGGCGCCCGGTACGACGAAGGCGGCGAGAGCCCGGCTGGTGCTCGCCCTCGGCCATGGCGCGGGCGGCGGCATCGAGGCCCGCGACCTGCGGGCCCTGGCCGCCGTGCTGCCCGCCCACGGGGTGACCGTCGCCCTGGTGGAGCAGCCGTGGCGGGTCGCCGGGAAGCGGCTCGCGCCCGCCCCGAAGACCCTGGACACCGGGTGGCGGGGGCTGTGGCCCGCGCTCACCGCCGCCGGGCTGCCCGTCGTCGCGGGCGGGCGGAGCGCCGGGGCCCGGGTGGCCTGCCGGACCGCCGCGGAGCTCGGCGCCCGTGCCGTGCTCGCGCTGAGCTTCCCGCTGCACCCACCGGGCAGGCCGGAGAAGTCCCGTGCGGACGAACTGCTCGGCTCCGGGGTGCCGACGCTCGTCGTGCAGGGCGGCCACGACCCGTTCGGGCGGCCCGCCGAATTCCCTCCGGGGGAGTACGGGCTGACCGAAGTCCCGTACGCCGACCACGGGTTCGCCGTCCCGAAGAAGGCCGGGCCGAGCCAGGACGAGGCGATGGAGATCATCACCGGCGCGGTGACCGGGTGGCTGTCCGCCCTGGAGGGTGTCTGACACATGCCTGCGGCGTCGCGGGGTCATGAATCGGACACCCCCTCGTGTGACGTACGCCCCGGGAATGTTGGGAGAGGGGCCACTGTTGTCGGTGTCATCGGTACATCAACGTCGTACGTGGAGAGGGAGTCCGTCGCATGGGTTCGACCATCTGCCCGCGCCGCTCGAACGCCGCTGACCTGGAGTGGACGGTGCTGCACGCGGCCAGGACCACTCCCGAGCGGGCCCAGGGCGGATCGGATCGACAGCCCGTCTCGAAGCAAGGTCGACTATTCTCCGATTCGAGCGGGTCCGGTTTCGGCTCCGCCACAGCGTTGGAGGAGGTGGGTCCGGTCACTGGGACCGACACAGGGACCGACGACGGCCGCGCGCAGGAGACGTCCGCCGAGCGCAACGCGCGCTTCGAGCGGGACGCGCTCGGTTTCCTCGACCAGATGTACTCGGCCGCGCTGCGCATGACGCGCAATCCCGCGGACGCCGAGGACCTGGTCCAGGAGACGTATGCCAAGGCGTACGGCTCCTTCCACCAGTTCCGTGAGGGCACCAACCTCAAGGCGTGGATGTACCGCATCCTCACCAATACGTTCATCAACTCGTACCGCAAGAAGCAGCGCGAACCCCAGCGCAGCGCCGCCGAGGAGATCGAGGACTGGCAGCTGGCGCGCGCCGAGTCGCACATGTCGACCGGTCTGCGTTCCGCCGAGTCGCAGGCGCTCGACCACCTGCCCGACTCGGACGTGAAGTCCGCTCTGCAGGCGATCCCCGAAGAGTTCCGCATCGCCGTGTATCTCGCCGACGTCGAGGGCTTTGCCTACAAGGAGATCGCGGACATCATGGGGACTCCCATCGGTACGGTGATGTCCCGACTGCACCGGGGCCGCCGCCAGCTGCGCGGCATGCTGGAGGACTACGCCCGTGAGCGCGGGCTCGTCCCGGCCGGTGCCGGTGAGTCGGACGATCGGAAAGGCTCGGGCTCATGAGCTGCGGAGAGCCGCACGAGACGGACTGCTCGGAAGTCCTCGATCATCTCTACGAGTTCCTCGACCACGAGATGCCCGACAGTGACTGCACCAAGTTCGAGGTGCACTTCGAGGAGTGCTCCCCGTGCCTGGAGAAGTACGGCCTGGAACAGGCCGTCAAGAAGCTGGTGAAGCGGTGCTGCGGCCAGGACGACGTGCCGAGTGACCTGCGGTCCAAGGTGATGGGCCGGATCGATCTGATCCGCTCGGGGCAGGCCGTGCCCGAGCAGGACGTGACGGCGGCCGAGAGCGAACAGCCGACAGCCGCCAAGGAGTGACACCCGGCGGCCGGACCGTACCGGCCGCCGCCACCGAATCACCCGAATGTGCTAATCGGGCTCATTGACGCTCGACCGGTCGCACAACTCGCTAGCGTGGCGCCTCCATTGACCATGTCGGAGGGCGGGCCGAGCGGGTGAGAGCCACACGCGGGGCGGCGCGCACGTTCATCGCGGCGGTCGCACTGGTCGCCCTGCTCTGTGCGCTCCCCGCACTGCGCGGCGGCGCGGGAACCCCCTGGATCACCGTCGCACTGCTCACCGGGCTCTGTCTCGCCTGTGAACTCCCCGGGCGCCGCCCCTTCTTCGGAAGCTCCGTGCCGATCCGTGCCGGATCGTTCTTTCCCCTGCTGCTGGCTGCCGCGTTCCTGCTGCCGCCCGCCGCCGCCGCACTCGTCGCGGTGCCCGGAGCGCTCGTCGGCCGGGTCGAACAGCCGCCCTTCACCGCACGGCGCGTCTGGCGGGCCGCGCAGCTCGCCCTCACGGTCTGGGCCGCCTCGTCCGTCCACGGACTGTTCGGCGGTACCGCCACGCTCGGCGGCCCCGGCCTCCGCCCCGAGCTGCCCTACGCGATCCTGCCCGCCTGCGCCGCCGCACTGGCCTTCAGCCTCGTACTGACCGCGCTGGACGGCGCCATCCTGGTGGCGGCCGAACGGCTGCCCCTGCGGCGGGCCTGGGGCGGGCTGCTGCCCCGCTCGCTGGGGCCGCATCTGGTGCACGGACTGGCGGGGCTGATGATGGCGGTCCTGTGGCGCGGCCCGTACGGCCCGCTGTCCGCGCTGATCGTCCTGCTGCCGATGTACATCTCCTGCTGGGTCTTCGCCCAGTACCACCGTGAGCACGCAGCGCACCGCGCCACGATCAGGGCGCTGGTGCAGGCCGTCGACATCAAGGACACCTACACCCGGGGCCACAGCGAACGGGTCGGGCGGGCCTCCGTCCTCATCGCCCGTGAACTGGGCATGGGCCAGGACCGTCTGGAGGTCGTCCGGTTCGCCGGCATCCTGCACGACGTGGGCAAGCTCGGCGTCCCGACCCGGGTGCTCCGCAAGGACGGTCCGCTCACGCCGGAGGAACGACAGGTGATCGAACTGCATCCGGAGTACGGGCACGAGATCGTCCGCGGCATCGGCTTCCTCGGCGAGGCGCGGGCCGCGATCCTGCACCATCACGAACGGCTGGACGGCAGCGGCTACCCGTACGGGCTCAGCGGGCGCGAGATCCCGGAGTTCGCCCGGGTCGTCGCGGTGGCGGACGCCTTCGACGCGATGACCTCGACCCGGTCCTACCGGCGGGGGCGGCCGGTGCCGGCCGCGCTGGAGGAGCTGAAGCGCTGCGCGGGTACGCAGTTCGATCCGCAGATGGTCCGGGCGCTGGCGCGCGGACTCGAACGGCACGGCTGGTCGGCGGCGACGACGACCGGGGCGGCGGACGAGCCCGGCCTCCCGGGGCCGCGGGGCGGGGGTGCGCAGGCCGGGGCCCCGCGGCGGTCCGGCGGGCTCGACCACGTACCGCCGCCGCAGTCCCCGGTGTCTGCCCCGCAGTCGCCCGCGGACCGCCGAGGATGACCCGGACCGGAGCCGGGCCCGGAACCCGTGCAGGAGCCACCGGCGTGGTCGGGGCCGGAGGCGGGCCCGGAGCCAGGGGCAGGACCCGGCTGCCGCCCGCCGTCCTCACCGTCCGCGCCGCCGCGGCCCTGCTCGCCGTCGCGGGGCTCGGCCACACCCTCTGGACCGGTGTCCACGACCCCGGCCACGCCCTTGCCTTCGGGGTGCTCATCACCGTCGGCGAGCTCGCCCGCTGGGGCGCGCTGCCCGGCGAGCGGGAGCCCGCACCGCTCGGTGCCGCCGGAGCCCTCGCGTACGCCCTCCTCGGCCGCAGCGGCGGCGAATCCACCCATCACGGGTTCCTCCAGGTGGTCGCCGTGCTCGTCGCGGCGCACCTCGTCGCCTGCGTGCCCCATGTGGCCCGCGGCACCGGGCCCGCCCCGGACCAGGTGGCCCGCCGTGTGCTGACCGTCACCTTCGCCGCCGTGTGCTTCCAGCCGCTGTACAACAGCAGCCGCACCGCGAGCTGGTCCGGCGAGGGCCCGTACTACGTGCTCGTCCTGCTCGCGATCCTCGTCCTGACCGCGCTGTGCGACGCGGTGCTCGCGGCCCTGCTGCTGCGCTCGCGCACCCGCCACCCCTACTCGCCGCTGCTGCGGGACGAGCTGCGCGGGATGCTCGGCATCGGGTCGGCGGTCTGCGCGACCGGGGTCGTGATGGCCCTCGGGGTGGCCGTCGCCGGGCTGTGGGCGCTGCCGGTCCTGTGCGTACCGCTGCTGCTGACCCATGTCTCGTTCCGCCGGTTCGTCGCGGTGCGCACCACCTACCGGCAGACGATCGCCTCGCTCGCCAGGTCCACCGAGATCGCCGGGTACACCCCGCACGGACACGCCCGCCGGGTCGCGGTGCTCTGCCGGGCCGTCGGCCGTGAGCTGGGGCTCTCCGGCAACCGGCTGACCGTGCTGGAGCACGCCGCCCTGATGCACGACATCGGCCAGCTCTCGCTCGTCGACCCGGTCCCGGACGGGGCGACGGCCACCCTGCCGGCCGCCGAGCAGCGCCGCATCGCGCTGCTCGGCGGTGCGGTGGTCCGGCAGACCGGGGTGGACCCCGAGGTCGCCGTCGTCGTGGAACGGCAGGCCGACCCCTACCGCGAGCAGCCGTTGTCCGCCAGGATCGTCAGGGCCGTCAACGCATACGACGACCTGTGCGGGGAAAGTCTCATCGGGCCGCTGGGCGCGCTGGAACAGCTCAGGCTCGGGACCGCCCACGACTTTTCGCCCGAAGTCGTGGAATCACTGGCCAGGGTCCTCGCCCGGGGCGGTCCGGCCCCGGTCCTGCCCGGGTAACCCATGGGTAATGAGCGAGCGTCCGGCTCGGCATGGTTGGATGCGAAGAAGAGCGGAAAACGAGGGTGTCCAGTCGGGACAGGCGGGAATCGTGAGGATCTTCGGGAAGGTACGGCATCGGCCCTCCGCCTCTTGGCGGCAGGCCACGGACCGCGCGTTCACGCTGATCGGCGACGGCCGGTACGAGGACGCGGGCGCACTGCTGACACGTGCGGCGGATCTGGAACCCTGGCTCTCCGAGTCGTGGTTCAACCTGGCGCTGCTGCACAAGTTCCGGCACGACTGGGAACAGGCGAGAGCCGCCGGCCTGCGGGCCGTCGCGCTGCTCGACAAGGAGTCCGGCGCTCCCGACTGGTGGAACGTCGGGATCGCCGCCACCGCGCTGCAGGACTGGCCGCTGGCCCGCCGGGCCTGGCAGGCGTACGGCCTGAAGGTGCCGGGCGCCGGTCAGCACACCTCGGCGGCCAACAGCGAGCCGGTCGGCATGGAGCTGGGCAGCGCCGCGGTACGGCTGTCGCCGGAGGGCGAGGCCGAGGTCGTCTGGGGCCGCAGGCTCGACCCGGCCCGGATGGAGGTGCTCTCCATCCCGCTGCCGTCGTCCGGCCGCCGCTGGGGCGAGGTCGTCCTGCACGACGGGGTGCCGCACGGCGAGCGGGTCACCGCGGCGGGGCCCTCCTACCCCGTCTTCGACGAGATCGAGCTGTGGGCGCCGTCCCCGGTGCCGACCTGGGTGGTGCTGCTCGAAGCGGCCACCGAGGCGGACCGGGACGCGCTGGAGCAGCTTGCCTCCGACGCCGGGTTCGCCGCCGAGGACTGGTCGTCCTCCGTACGGCTGCTCTGCCGGGCCTGCTCGGAGAGCCGGATGGAGAGCGACGAGGGCGACGGCGAGCACCTCGACCCGCACGACCACAGCGAGCCGGGGCATCCGGGCCCGCTGGGCCACCGCACCGCCGGTGAGCTGTGGGTGCCCGAGCGGGAGTGCGGGATAGCGGCACCGGCCGGGCTGGTGCGCGGTCTGCTGGACGGCTGGGTGGCGGACAGCCCGGACAGCCGCGAGTGGCGGGATCTCGAAGAAGTCTGCTGACCGGTGCCCGTAGGCTGTACGGGCACCGGCCGCGGTGCTCGGGTGCCCGTGCCCCGGAGCAAGTCGGGCGGCCGGGCTTCAGGCAGGGCCGGGCTTCGGGCCCAGGGCCGGGTTTCAGGTTTTGAGGAAGGCGTACGGCGGACATGGCGCAGCAGGAGACGGACGAGCAGATCAGCGTCGACGACGAGGGTTTCGTCGTGGACACCGAGGACTGTGAGGCGCGCGAGGAGGCACACCGCGAGCGCGGTACCTCCCGTCCGATCACGGTCGTGGGCAACCCGGTGCTCCACACGGAGTGCAAGGACGTCACCGAGTTCGACGACGAGCTGGGCCGGCTGATCGACGACATGTTCGCGAGCCAGCGGACGGCGGAGGGCGTCGGCCTGGCCGCCAACCAGATCGGTGTCGACCTCAAGGTCTTCGTCTACGACTGCCCGGACGACGACGGTGTGCGGCACGTGGGCGCCGTCTGCAACCCGGTGCTCGAAGAGCTGGCGCCCGAGGACCGGGTCCTGGACGACTCCAACGAGGGCTGCCTCTCCGTCCCGACGGCGTACGCCTCGCTGGCCCGCCCGGACTACGCGGTGGTCCGCGGCCAGGACGCCAAGGGCAATCCGGTCAAGGTCCGGGGCAGCGGCTACTTCGCCCGCTGCCTCCAGCACGAGACGGACCACCTGTACGGCTACCTGTACATCGACCGGCTCTCGAAGCGGGACCGCAAGGACGCGCTGCGGCAGATGGCGGAGAACACGCCGCGCTACGAGGTCGTGCCGAACGACTGAGCGCGCGCCCGGCCGTCACCGACGGGCCCGGCCTCCTCGCGTCCCGCGGGGGGTCCGGGCCCGTCGCTTTCGCTCCCGGAGGGACGTCAACTGCCTTTCATCCATGGGTGGTTGACGCGCGTCGACTCGTCCGACAAGCTCTCTGACCACACTTCCGTCACAGCGGGGAGCCCCACATGCTCAGACGCGTCGCACGACTGCTGCTCGGTATTGTCATGACCATGGCTTTCGCCTTGGGTGGTGCCGTGGTGACCGCCGGCACCGCACAGGCCGACGGCTGCTACACCTGGACCCGCACGATGTCCCCCGGTGCCACCGGCAACGACGTCGTCCAGCTCCAGATCCGGGTGGCCGGCTACCCCGGCTACAACTCCGTACTCGCCATCGACGGCTCCTACGGACCGGCCACCACCGCCGCCGTCAAGCGCTTCCAGGCCGCCTACGGGCTGGCAGCCGACGGCATCGCGGGCCCGGCCACCCAGGCCAAGATCTACGAGCTCCAGGACAACGACTGCACCCCGGCGCACTTCACGTACGCCGAGCTCAACCACTGCAACAGCACCTGGGCCGGTGGTGCCGTCGCTGCGGGAACGGCCAAGGCCAACGCGCTGAGCACCATGTGGAAGCTGGAGGCGCTGCGGCACGCGCTCGGTGACCGGCCCATCACCGTCAACAGCGGCTTCCGCTCCACCTCCTGCAACAGCGCGGTCGGCGGGGCGTCGAACAGCCGTCATCTGTACGGCGACGCGGCCGACCTGGGCGGGATCGCCTTCTGCACCCTGGCCCAGCAGGCCCGCAACCACGGGTTCAACGGGATCCTCGGCCCGGGCTACCCGGACCACAACGACCACGTCCATGTGAACCAGGGCCCCAGCCACTTCTGGTCCGCGCCCAACTGCGGCATCTGACACACGGGTGGGGCCCGCCGACGGCGGGCCCCACCCGTGCGCGGGACGGTCAGGCGGACTTCGCCGTCAGCCGCGCACCGGCCGTCGTCTGGACCGCGGCGCCGTCCGACGCCCGCTCCGTCAGCCGCAGCTGCGAGATGGCGTTGCGCAGGGTCAGCGCCCCGGCCCCGGCGTCCAGCTGCCAGCGCTGGGTGCGCGAGCTCGCCGAGCAGTCGACGAGCGACAGCTCGGCCCCCACCTCCAGCGGTGCGCCCAGATACTTCTTGCCGCGCACCGCGTCCAGGCACCGGTCCGTGCCGGCCGAGCGCACCGTGTAGTACCCGTCGGCGGTCGCCGTCAGCTCCCAGGCGGCCGTGCTGCCCCGGACCAGGGCCACGCCCGGGTCCGCCCCGGGGGCGAGGGCCCTGTCCCCGGCGGTCAGCCGGTACGTGCCGTCGGCGAGCGGGGTGCGGTCGGTGTTCGACCAGCCCGGCGCGTGGCCGATCCGCCGGGCCATCGCCTCGAAGCCGTCGTACGTCGGGCTCGGCTTCGGGCCGCCCCAGGTGGCCTGCGCCAGGAAGCGCAGCGGCATGAAGGTCTTCGCCTCCACCTCGTTCTCGGTCTCGGCCGCGGCGCTGTCCGGCCACAGGCTGATCTTGGCCCCGGTGAGGTTCGCCGCCTTCGCGGGCAGCGTCTCGCCCTCGAAGCGCAGCGGGGTCCAGTCGCTCTCGTAGAGCTGCCGGGTCTGCGTGGTGTAGCCGCCGCGCACCAGGTACAGCGCGTAGGCGGAGTTCATCACCGGCCGGCCCTCGGCGAGCAGCGCGGACGGCTTCTGGATGGCGCCACCGCCCAGCCAGTGCTCGACGGTGATGTCACGGTCGAGCGGCACCACGCCGTTCCTGCCCGCCAGACCGTCGTTCCAGATCCGCAGCGACCGGCCGCCGGCCTTCACGTGCGCGTCGACCTGGTTGATGAAGTCGACGAAGAGATCGTCGGGGGTGGCGTCCGCACCGAACTTCGCGGTCGCCGCGGTCTGCAGCTGCGGATAGTTCGGGTACGAGGAGCCGATCATGTACTCGTCCGCACCCATGTGCCAGGTGCGGGTGTCCCACACCTCCAGCGCCTCGTCCACCATCGAGGTGTAGTACGCGAGCGCCTCGGGCCGGGAGATGTCGAGCCGGGGCGGCGAGGCGACCCCGTCCCTGTCCTTGAGCTGGAGCTCCGGGTGGTTCTCCAGATAGGTGTCCATGTGGCCGGGTGAGTTGATCTCCGGCACCAGTTCGACGTGGTACTTCTTCGCCAGCGCGACCAGGGTGCGGACCTGCGGCTTGGTGTAGTAGCCCCAGAACGCCGACGCCGGGTCGGTGTCGCTCCTGACCTTGGCCTCGATCCACAGCTGGTTGAGCTTCTGGGACGCCATGTCCTTCATCAGCCGCTCGAACCACGGGACGGACACGTTGATGTAGCAGGCGCAGACGCCGACGCCGCGCTCCCGGTAGGCCGGAACGTCGGTCGCTGAACCGCGCGCGGCCCTGCCGTCGTCGTTCAGCAGTTGCAGTACGGTCCGGGAGCCGTAGAAGACGCCGGTGGAGGTCGCGGCCGTGACGGTCACCCGGTCGCCGACGTCGAGCCGGTAGCCCTCCGCGCCCAATGAGCCCTTCAGGGACGGGTCCTGGCGCAGCACGACGTCGCCGGTACGGGCCGCCGCGGAGCCCCGTGACACCGAGGCCCGGCCGGTGGCCAGCTCACCGGCGAACCGGCGCGCGTCGGCGGTCGTACGGCTGTCGCGCACCCCGTCCAGCACGATCCGGGCCCGGTCGGCCAGCGTGAACTCGCCCTCCCCGGGCCGCCACTGCCGCAGCGAGGGCAGCACTTCGGGTGGGGGCGCGGCGGAGGCGGTGTCCCCGGCCGAAGCGCTCTGCCAGGGCAGCAGCGCGGCGGCGAGCGCGGCCACCACGGCCCCGACGGTCCTTCGTCTTGTCATCCACATGTCCATGCCATCGACCCTGTGGGCTCCGCCGGGGCACGGTCCATGGACAGGTGTGCCGAGGAGTTGGACGATTGATCCGACGTCAGATCTATGGCCGGCCGGGCGCGGGTCAGGCCGCTCCGATCGCCGTGGTCGGGCCGCGGAAGGTACGGCGATACGTGTTCGGGGTGGTGCCCAAGGAGCGTACGAACTGGTGGCGCAGGGCGGCGGCAGTGCCGAAACCGGTGCGCCCGGCGATCGTGTCCACCGTTTCATCGGATGTCTCCAGCAGGTGCTGTGCCAGCAGCACCCGCTGGCGCAGCAACCAGCGGTACGGAGTGGTGCCCGTCTCCTGCTGGAAGCGGCGGGCGAAGGTGCGCGGCGACATGTGGGCCTGGGCGGCGAGCTGCTCGACGGTCATGTCCTGGTCGAGGTGGCGCTCCATCCAGACCAGCGTCTCGCCGACGGTGTCGCAGGACGTGCGGGGCAGCGGCCGCTCGATGTACTGCGCCTGGCCGCCGTCCCGGTGCGGCGGCACCACCATCCGGCGGGCGATCGCGTTGGCGGTGTCGGGGCCGTACGCCTGCCGCACCAGATGCAGACAGGCGTCGATCCCGGCCGCCGTGCCCGCCGAGGTGATGACCTGGCCGTCGTCCACGTACAGCACGTCGGGTTCGACGACGGCCCGGGGGAAGCGGCGGGCCAGCTCCGCCGCATGGCGCCAGTGGGTGGTGCAGCGGCGCCCGTCCAGCAGCCCGGCCGCGCCGAGGACGTACGCGCCGGAGCAGACGCTCATGACCCTGGCCCCCCGGTCCACGGCCCGGCGCAGCGCGTCGAGGACCTCCTCGGGATACCCCCGGTCCGTGAAGTGGCTGCCGGCCGGTACGGCGATGAGATCGGCCTCGTCCAGGCGGTCGAGGCCGTACGGCGTGCTGATGGTGAAGCCGGCATGGGTGCGCAGCTGCGGACCCTCGGCGGAAACCACGGCGAAATCGTGGACCGGCAGGCCCACGTCGCTGCGATCGAGGCCGAAGACCTCGCACAGCACGCCCAGTTCGAAGGGGTGGACCTCGTCGAGCAGCAGGGCGGCGACATTTTTCAGCATGGAGACAGTGTGGCAGTAATTCGATGTTCCATGACAGTCCTGCCACTGCCGCAATGTGTCCGCGCGGACGAGAGTAGAGCCATGAACACATTCACGAACGTCCTGGGCACAGCCGCACTTATCGCCCTCGTCCTGCTGCCCGCTCTCGCCGGACTCGCCCGCGAGCGCCGCATCGACCGCGAGCTGCGGGCCGCGGAACGGGCCCGCAGCGACGGACCCCCGCAAACGACGGGCGCCGCGCAGCCCGTCACGGCTGCGCGGCGCCCCCACCTCGGAAGCTGGGCCAGGATCTAGACCCTTTGGCCCCGGAAGCGGGATCTAGAAGTCGTCGTCGAAGGCGACCGAGCCCTCCACCGCCACCTGGTACGCGGACGGCCGGCGCTCGAAGAAGTTCGTCAGCTCCTGGACGCCCTGGAGCTCCATGAACGAGAACGGGTTCTCCGAGCCGTAGACCGCCGGGAAGCCGAGGCGGGTGAGCCGCTGGTCGGCGACGCACTCCAGGTACTGCCGCATCGACTCGGTGTTCATGCCGGGCAGCCCGTCACCGCACAGATCGCGGCCGAACTGCAGCTCCGCGGCCACGGCCTCCTTCAGCATGTCGGTGACCTGCTGCTGGAGCTCGTCGTCGAAGAGGTCGGGCTCCTCCTTGCGGACGGTGTCCACGACCTCGAACGCGAAGTTCATGTGCATCGTCTCGTCACGGAAGACCCAGTTGGTGCCCGTGGCGAGACCGTGCAGCAGACCCCGCGAGCGGAACCAGTAGACGTACGCGAACGCGCCGTAGAAGAACAGCCCCTCGATGCACGCCGCGAAGCAGATCAGGTTCAGCAGGAAGCGGCGGCGGTCGGCCTTCGTCTCCAGCCGGTCGATCTTCTCGACCGAGTCCATCCACTTGAAGCAGAACTGCGCCTTCTCACGGATCGACGGGATCTCCTCGACCGCGTCGAACGCCGCCGCCCGGTCGTCCGGGTCGGGCAGGTAGGTGTCCAGCAGCGTCAGATAGAACTGGACGTGCACGGCCTCCTCGAAGAGCTGCCGCGACAGATACAGCCGCGCCTCGGGGGAGTTGATGTGCTTGTACAGCGTCAGCACGAGGTTGTTGGAGACGATCGAGTCACCCGTCGCGAAGAACGCGACCAGCCGGCCGATCATGTGCTGCTCGCCGGGGGACAGCTTGGCGAGGTCGGCGACGTCGGAGTGCAGGTCGACCTCCTCCACCGTCCAGGTGTTCTTGATCGCGTCCCGGTAGCGCTCGTAGAAGTCCGGGTAGCGCATCGGCCGCAGGGTCAGCTCGAAGCCCGGGTCCAGCAGGTTCTTGTCGGAGTTGGTGGAGCTCATTACTGGCAGGCCTCGCAGGACTCGGGGTTTTCGAGGGAACAGGCGATCGCGTCCGCGTCGGGCGCCGACGCCTGCTGTACGGGAATGGGGGCGGCGGCCGCGGCCTGGCCGGAGGCGGCGCGGGCGATCCGGGTCGCCGGGCGCGAACGCAGGTAGTACGTCGTCTTCAGCCCCTGCTTCCAGGCGTACGCGTACATCGAGGAGAGCTTGCCGATCGTCGGCGTCTCCAGGAACAGGTTCAGCGACTGGCTCTGGTCCAGGAACGGCGTGCGGGCCGCCGCCATGTCGATCAGGCCGCGCTGCGGGATCTCCCACGCGGTGCGGTACAGCGCCCGCACGTCCTCGGGGATCCAGGCGAAGTCCTGCACCGAGCCGCTGGCCTCGCGCAACGCCTCCCGGGTGCGCGCGTCCCACACGCCGAGCTTCTTCAGCTCGTCCACCAGATAGGCGTTGACCTGGAGGAACTCACCGCTGAGCGTCTCGCGCTTGAAGAGGTTGGAGACCTGCGGCTCGATGCACTCGTACACGCCCGCGATCGAGGCGATCGTCGCCGTCGGCGCGATGGCGAGCAGCAGCGAGTTGCGCATCCCGCTCTTCGCGACCCGGGCGCGCAGCGCGTCCCAGCGCTCCGGCCAGTTCAGCGCGGTGTCGTAGTGGTCGGGGTGCAGCACCCCGCGCGACGCCCGCGTCCGCGACCAGGCCGGCAGCGGGCCCGAGCGCTCGGCGAGCTCGCAGGACGCCTCGTACGCGGCGAGCATGATCCGCTCGGAGATCTTCGTGGACAGCGCCCGCGCCTCGGGGGAGTCGAAGGGCAGCCGCAGCTGGAAGAAGACGTCCTGGAGGCCCATGGCGCCCAGGCCCACGGGGCGCCACTTCGCGTTGGAGCGGCCGGCCTGCTCGGTCGGGTAGAAGTTGATGTCGACGACCCGGTCGAGGAAGGTCACGGCGGTGCGGACGGTGGCGTCCAGCCGCTCCCAGTCGATCCCGCCGTCGGCGACGAACGCGCCGAGGTTGACCGAGCCCAGGTTGCAGACCGCGGTCTCGCCGTCGTCGGTGACTTCGAGGATCTCGGTGCACAGATTCGACGAGTGGACGACGCTGCCCGGCTCGGCGGTCTGGTTCGCGGTCCGGTTGGAGGCGTCCTTGAACGTCATCCAGCCCTGGCCGGTCTGCGCGAGGGTGCGCATCATCCGGCCGTACAGCTCGCGCGCCGGCATCGACTTGCGGGCCAGGCCCCTGGCCTCGGCCGCCCGGTACGCGGCGTCGAACTCGTCGCCCCACAGGTCGACCAGCTCGGGCACGTCGGCGGGCGAGAACAGCGACCAGTCGCCGTCCGCGTCGACCCGGCGCATGAACTCGTCCGGGATCCAGTGCGCCAGATTGAGGTTGTGGGTGCGCCGCTGGTCCTCACCCGTGTTGTCGCGCAGCTCCAGGAACTCCTCGATGTCCGCGTGCCAGGTCTCCAGGTAGACGGCGGCGGCGCCCTTGCGGCGGCCCCCCTGGTTGACCGCGGCGACGGAGGCGTCGAGCGTCTTCAGGAACGGCACGATGCCGTTGGAGTGCCCGTTGGTGCCCCGGATCAGCGAACCGCGGGAGCGGATGCGGGAGTACGACAGACCGATGCCGCCCGCGTGCTTCGAGAGCCGCGCCACCTGGTGATAGCGGTCGTAGATCGAGTCGAGCTCGTCCAGCGGGGAGTCCAGCAGGTAGCAGGAGGACATCTGCGGGTGCCGGGTGCCGGAGTTGAAGAGGGTGGGGGAGGAGGGCAGGTAGTCGAGCCGGCTCATCAGCCCGTACAGCGCCGCCACCTCGTCCACGGCGCGCTGCGACTCGTCCTCGGCCAGCCCGGCCGCGACCCGCAGCATGAAGTGCTGGGGCGTCTCGACGACCTGACGGGTGTGCGGGTGGCGCAGCAGGTACCGGCTGTGCAGGGTCCGCAGCCCGAAGTAGCCGAAGCGGTCGTCCGCGCCGTCGGCGAGCGAGCGGGCCACCAACGCGTCGAGGGCGGCCGCGTGGGTGGCGACGAACGCGGCGGTACGGTCCGCGATCAGGCCCTCGCGGTGGCCGACGGCGACCGAGGCGGAGAAGGAGACCGCGCCCTGGCCGGCCGCCTCGTCCGCGATGGCGAGGGTCAGCAGCCGGGCGGCGAGCCGGGAGTACGCGGGGTCCTCGGAGATCAGCCCCGCGGCGGCCTCGGTGGCCAGCGACCGCAGTTCGGCCTCGTCCGCGCGGGCGCTGCGGCCACGCAGCGCGGCGGCGGCGACCCGGCCGGGGTCGGTGTCGGGCAGATCGGCGGTCAGGTCGGTCAGGGTCCGCAGCAGTGCGGTTCCCGGTCCGTCCTGTGCGGCGGCCTCGGACTCGGCTGCTGCGGACACGGCGACTGAAGCCGGATCGGCTGGCGCGATGGTCACGTGGTGCTCTCCCTCGCTCGGCTCGGGGCCGGCGGGGAACGGGGCAGCCCTGCGCAAGCACACCCGGGACAGGGCAGCACTCCGCACGGCGTCCACCGGCCCAACCGCGAGGCCCGGACGTCTGGGCATCCGGTTCGGTCGAGCCGGATGCGCTGCCGGCAGGTCATCGGACTGACTCGGGGGTGCACAAAAGCGCACTGAATACACCGTTGCGGGACAGTTCCGGATTCGCACCGGATTCCCCTGCGGCGACAGCGAGGACGAGCATACATGTGGGGGCTGCCCGATGAGGAAGCCCCCACATGTTGTGTCGTGCGTTCGAGTCGGGCCCACAGAACGGGCCGTGCGGCCCTTTCCCGGGCCGCCCGGCCGGATCACGCCGACGGCCCGCCGCGCCCCGTTGCAGGGGGCTCGACGGGCCGTCGGAAGGCCGTGGGCGACGGTCGTCAGTGGCCGCCCGGAGCCCCCGCGGTGGCCGGCGGGAGCTCGGTGGCGACGCCCGGGTCGCCCGCGTCGGCGGTGTAGTCGGACGGGGAGGTCTCGTCGATCCCGGCGGGCGCCTTCAGGGCGTTCAGGACGAAGGTGAGCACCACCGTCACCACCACGTTCAGCACGAACGCGGTGAGACCGATGTAGCCGATCTCGCCGATTCCCGGGATCTCCTTGGACGAGCCGCCGAAGTGCGCCTGGGTCGGACTGGCGACCCCGTACGCGGCCACCGTCCCGTACACCATGCCGACCGCCCAGCCCGCGAGCAGCGCCCAGCGGTGGAACCAGCGGGTGAACAGGCCGCCGACCAGGGCCGGCATGGTCTGGAGGATCCAGATGCCGCCGAGCAGCTGGAAGTTGATCGCGACCGTCTTGTCCATGGTGAGGACGAAGGCCAGTGCGCCGACCTTGACCAGCAGCGACACCAGCTTGGAGACCTTGGTCTCCTGCTCCGGGGTCGCGTCCGGCCTCAGGAAGTCCTTGTAGATGTTGCGGGTGAACAGGTTGGCCGCGGCGATCGACATGATCGCGGCGGGCACCAGCGCGCCGATGCCGATGGCGGCGAACGCGACGCCCGCGAACCAGTCCGGGAACATGTTCTCGAACAGCTGCGGAATGGCCAGCTGGCCGTTGTCCACCTTGATCCCGGCGGCGATGGCCATGAAGCCGAGCAGCGCCAGCAGACCCAGCATCAGCGAGTACAGCGGCAGGATCGTGGTGTTGCGCCGGATCACGTCGCGGCTGCGGCTGGAGAGCGTCGCCGTGATCGAGTGCGGATACATGAACAGCGCCAGCGCCGAGCCCAGTGCCAGGGTGGCGTAGCCCCACTGGCCCGCCTCACCGGGTGCGAGTCCGGCCACCGGCTTTCCGGCCGCCTCGTTCTTCTGCGAGAACGCCTCGCCCGCCTTGGCGAAGATGTCGTCGAAGCCGCCGAGCTTGATCGGGATGTAGATGATCGCCACCGCGATGACCAGGTAGATCAGCCCGTCCTTGACGAAGGCGATCAGCGCGGGCGCGCGCAGCCCGGACGAGTAGGTGTACGCGGCGAGCACCGCGAACGCGATCAGCAGCGGCAGGTCCTTGACGAACCAGTGGGTGTTCTCGCCGCCGCCGACGCCCATCACGTCCAGCACCGCCTGGATGCCGACCAGTTGGAGCGCGATGTACGGCATCGTGGCGAGGATGCCGGTGATCGCGACCGCCAGCGAGAGGCTCTTCGAGCCGAACCGCCCGCGGACGAAGTCCGAGGTGGTGACGTAGCCGTGCTTGTGCGAGACCGACCACAGTCGCGGCAGGAAGGTGAAGATCAGCGGATACACGAGGATCGTGTACGGCACGGCGAAGAAGCCCGCCGCGCCCGCCGCGTAGATCGCCGCGGGAACGGCGACGAAGGTGTACGCGGTGTACAGGTCGCCGCCGAGCAGGAACCAGGTGACCCAGGTGCCGAAGGACCGTCCGCCCAGGCCCCATTCGTCGAGGCTGGCCTCGTTCTCGGCCTTGCGCCAGCGCGCGGCCAGGAAGCCCATGACCGTGACGGCCACGAAGAAGAAGATGAAGACGCCGAGCGCGACGCCGTTCACGCCGTCCTTCATGCCGACGCACCCCCCTTGCGGGCGCGCTGGTCACGCTGCCACAGCTTGTACGCGGTCATCGTGAGCGCGGTGGAGATGAGCACCCAGAGCATCTGGTACCAGTAGAAGAACGGAATGCCGATGAAGGTGGGGTCCACCTTCGCGTACGAACTCACCCAGAGCATCGCCACGAACGGCGCGACGAGACAGAGGGCGATGACCACCCGCACCGGTGTGACGGTGGGTGGTTTTCCTTCTGGTCCTGCTGGCATGTGGCGACTCCGTCCCCTCGCTGAGCACCTTGTAATGCGCAGGAAATCTAGGGGAGGTTTCCGGTCAGCGTCACCCCCCGTCCGCATTGCGGTCCGGCAACGGTCGGCCGAGTGGGCACCCATGCTCGAAATCCGGCCGGACATACGATGGCCGGTCCGCACCAGGACACGCGAAAGGCCCCCGCGGAGCGATGCGTTCCACGGGGGCCGACCGGTGGTGCGGACTCAGTCCGCGGGCCGCTTCAGGCGCGCCACGAACTTGTACCGGTCGCCGCGGTAGACCGAGCGCACCCACTCCACCGGTTCGCCCTGTCCGTCGATCGAGTGCCGGGAGAGCATCAGCATCGGCAGGCCCACGTCCGTACCGAGCAGCCCGGCCTCGCGCGGGGTGGCCAGCGAGGTCTCGATGGTCTCCTCGGCCTCGGCCAGCCGGACGTCGTACACCTCCGCGAGCGCGGTGTAGAGGGAGGTGTACTTCACCAGTGAACGGCGCAGCGCCGGAAAGCGTTTGGCCGAAAGGTGGGTGGTCTCGATCGCCATCGGCTCGCCGCTGGCGAGCCGCAGCCGCTCGATCCGCAGCACCCGGCCGCCCGCGGTGATGTCGAGCAGTCCCGCGAGGGTGTCGTCGGCCGTCACATAGCCGATGTCCAGCAGCTGGGACGTCGGCTCAAGGCCCTGGGCGCGCATGTCCTCGGTGTACGAGGTCAGTTGCAGCGCCTGTGAGACCTTCGGCTTGGCCACGAAGGTGCCCTTGCCCTGGATGCGTTCCAGCCGGCCCTCGACGACCAGCTCCTGGAGCGCCTGGCGCACGGTGGTGCGCGAGGTGTCGAACTCGGCGGCCAGGGTCCGCTCCGGCGGCACGGGAGTGCCCGGCGGCATGGTGTCCGTCATGTCGAGCAGATGTCGCTTCAGCCGGTAGTACTTCGGGACGCGTGCCGTCCGTGTGGCCGCGCCCGTCTCGTTCTCCGTACTGCCCCCGTCGGCACCCATGGTCCGCCTTCCCGACGCTTGCGTTGCTGCCGTCACCGGCTCCTCCGTCTGTCGCGGCTCACATGGTGGCACGGTCCCGTCACGGCTGGTCGCCCTCCCTTAGGTGTCGGTCCTATAACGGACGCGAGTGCACTTCTTATACACCCTTGACACCCCTAAAGGTCTAGGCCAAGCTCCCCGTACTGGTCTAAACCATTAAAGACCAGGTCCAGCCCCAGCAGTACTCGTCGAATGTCTTCGCGGTGGGCGGGGTTGCAGTATCCCTGAGGAGGGTTTGGCGTGAAGCGCAAGCTCATCGCGGCGATCGGCGTCGCGGGCATGATGATCGGCCTCGCGGCGTGTGGGTCCGACGACGGCGGCGACAGCGGCAAGAAGGCCGGTCCGGACGCGTACAAGGGCCAGACCCTGACGGTATGGACGATGTCCGGCTCGAACCCGGACGGTTGGACCAAGACGGTCACCGAGGAGTTCGAGAAGAAGACCAAGGCCAAGCTGAAGATCGAGGTCCAGGACTGGAACGGCATTCAGCAGAAGGTCACCACCGCCCTCTCCGAGTCCAACCCGCCGGACGTCCTGGAGATCGGCAACACCCAGACCCCGGCGTACGCCAAGACCGGCGGCCTCGCCGACCTCGGTGAGCTGAAGAAGGAGATCGGCTCCGCCTGGGCCGACGGCGTCAACCAGCCCTCCATCTACGACGGCAAGCAGTACGCCCTGCCGTGGTACGTGGGCAACCGCGTCGTCATGTACAACAAGAAGGTCTTCAAGGACGCCGGTGTCACCGAGACGCCGAAGACCCGCGCCGACCTCTTCAAGGCCTTCGAGGCCATCGAGAAGAAGGGCGACGCCGAGCCGGTCTACCTGCCCGGCCAGAACTGGTACTTCTTCGACGGCCTGCTCGTCGGCAAGGGCGTCGAGCCGGTCAAGAAGGAAGGCGACAAGTACGTCTCCAACCTGGCCGACCCCAAGGTCGGCGAGGCCATGGAGCTGTACAAGAAGTACCAGGACTTCTCCAAGGCCCCCAAGGACAAGGACGAGGCCACCCCGCAGCAGGCCGAGGTCTTCGCCAAGGGCAAGACCGGCGCCATCTTCGCGATGGGCTACGAGGCCGGCACGGCCATCAAGGCCAACCCGAAGCTCAAGGACGACATCGGCTTCTTCACCATCCCCGGTGAGACGGCCGACAAGCCCGAGGGCGTCTTCCTCGGCGGCTCGAACCTCGCCGTGGCCGCGGGCAGCAAGAACCAGGACCTGGCCAAGGAGTTCCTGAAGATCGCGCTCTCCGAGAAGAACGACGGCGCGCTCATCAAGGAGGCCGGCTGGTCTCCCAAGAACGACGCCATGCAGAAGTACACCGTCGGCCAGCCCGCCGCCGAGGCCGCCGGTCCGGCCGCCGCCAAGTCCGGTGGCACCACGCCGCTGATCCCGGAGTGGGCGCCGGTCGAGAACCCCCCGAACCCGATCAAGACCTACATGACGCTGGTCCTGCAGGGCAAGTCGTCCGCCGAGGCCGCCAAGCAGGTCGAGGGCGAGCTCAACAAGCGCCTCAGCCAGCAGCAGTAGTCGCAGAAGCGCGTCCCGCGCCGGGGGGGGGGGGCCCCACCCCCCCCCCCGGCTGTACGCACCCGTTCCGTGTAGGGCTTTGTTGGAAGAGATGGCGAGCATGGCAGTGCAGACCGAACCCTCGGATGTGGCCAAGACGGCCGCAGCCCGCGGGCAGGACGGGAAACCACCCGTCGGGCAGCACGGGGGCAGCAAGCGGAAACCGGGCATCGGCGCAGCGCCGTACCTGTTGATGGTCCCCGCACTCGCGGTGACGGCGCTCTTCCTCGGGTATCCCCTGGTGAAGAACGTCATGCTGTCGTTCCAGAACCTCAATATGGGACAGCTGATCCAGCATGTCACCGAGTGGAACGGCTTCAAGAACTACCAGGAGATCCTCACCGGTGAGGACTTCTGGAGAGTCACGCTCCGCACGATCGTGTTCACCGGCGTCAACGTCGTCCTGATCATGGTCTTCGGCACACTGATCGGTCTGCTGCTCGCCCGCCTCGGCAAGCGGATGCGGTTCACGCTGATGATCGGCCTGGTGCTCGCCTGGGCGATGCCGGTCGTGGCCGCCTCCACCGTGTTCCAGTGGCTGTTCGCCTCGCGCTTCGGCGTGGTCAACTACGTGCTGGACCACCTCGGCTGGCACTCGATGGCCGATTACAACTGGACCGGATCGCAGTTCTCCACGTTCTTCGTGGTCACCCTGCTGATCGTCTGGCAGTCCATCCCGTTCGTGGCGATCAACCTGTACGCGGCGACCACGACGATCGCCAAGGAGCTCTACGAGGCCGCCTCGCTCGACGGCGCCGGCGTCTGGAAGAGCTTCACCTCGGTGACGTTCCCGTTCCTGCGGCCCTTCCTCTACGCCACGACCTTCCTCGAAGTCATCTGGGTCTTCAAGGCGTTCCCGCAGATCTTCACCATCAGTGAGGGCGGCCCCAACCGCCTCACCGAGACGCTGCCGGTCTACGCCTTCGTCGAGGGCGTCGGCAACCAGCACTACGGCATGGGCGCGGCGATCTCGCTGCTGACCATCCTGATCATGCTGGGGCTCACCTCGTACTACCTCCGCATCGTTCTCAAGCAAGAGGAGGACGAGCTGTGAAGCGCTCACTGTTCGGCCGCATCTGGCCCAACGCGACGGCGATCATCCTCTTCGCCGGCCTGGTCTTCCCCGTCTACTGGATGTTCAGCACGGCGTTCAAGCCGACCGGCGACATCATCACCGAGAAGCCGGTCTGGTTCCCGACCGACGTCACGTTCGAGCACTTCAAGACGGCGTACCACGCGCCGAACTTCCTGAAGCTGGTCGGCAATTCGCTCACCGTCACGCTGCTCGCCGTGACCTTCTCGCTGATCATCGCGCTCTTCGCGTCGTTCGCGCTGGCCCGGATGCGGTTCAAGGGCCGCAAGGGCCTGATCCTGGTCTTCATGATCGCCCAGATGGCGCCGTGGGAAGTCATGGTCATCGCGATCTACATGCTGGTCCGCGACGCGGACATGCTCAACAGCCTGGTCCCGCTGACGCTCTTCTACATGGTGATGGTGCTCCCCTTCACGGTCCTGACGCTTCGCGGCTACGTTGCCGCGGTGCCCAAGGAACTGGAGGAGTCCGCCATGGTCGACGGCTGTACCCGCCCGCAGGCGTTCGTCAAGGTGATCCTGCCGCTGCTCGCGCCCGGCCTGATGGCCACCTCGCTCTTCGGCTTCATCACCGCGTGGAACGAATTCCCCCTGGTCCTGATCCTCAACAAGGACCCCGAGGCCAAGACGCTCCCGCTCTGGCTCTCCCAGTTCCAGAGCCAGTTCGGCGACGACTGGGGCGCCACCATGGCGGCGGCCTCGATCTTCGCCATCCCGATCCTCATCCTGTTCGTCTTCCTGCAGCGCAAGGCCGTCAGCGGCCTCACCGACGGTGCCGTGAAGGGATAACACAGCCCATGACCACCCTCATATCCGCCACGGACACCGTCACCCGCGACGCGCTCGCCGTCCTGCAGCCCGGATTCACCGGCACCACCGCCCCGGACTGGGTGCTGCGCCGGGTCGACGAAGGCCTCGCCTCCGTCGCCCTGTTCGGCCGCAACATCCGCACGCCCGAGCAGGTCACCGCGCTCACCGCCCAGCTCAGGGCCGAGCGCGAGGACCTCCTCGTCGCCATCGACGAGGAGGGCGGTGACGTCACCCGCCTGGAGGTGCGCACCGGCTCCTCGTTCCCCGGCAACCTCGCCCTCGGACACGTCGACGACCTCGCCCTGACCCGCGCGGTCGCCCAGGAACTCGGCCGCCGGCTCGCCGAGTGCGGCGTCAACCTCAACTGGGCGCCGTCCGCCGACGTCAACTCCAACCCGGGCAACCCGATCATCGGCGTACGGTCCTTCGGCGCCGACACCGAACTCGTGGCCCGGCACACCGCCGCGTACATCGAGGGCCTCCAGGCCGCCGGCGTCGCCGCCTGCACCAAGCACTTCCCGGGGCACGGCGACACCGCGATCGACTCGCACCACGCGATGCCGCGCATCGACGTGGACCTGGAGACCCTGCACGCCCGTGAGCTGGTGCCCTTCCGGGCCGCCATCGCGGCGGGCTCCAAGTGCGTGATGAGCGCGCACATCCTGCTGCCGGCGCTCGACCCGGACCGCCCCGCCACGGTGAGCCCGCGGATCCTCACCGGGCTGCTGCGCCAGGAGCTGGGCTACGACGGCCTGATCGTCACCGACGCCGTGGAGATGCAGGCCATCGCCGCGACGTACGGCATCGAGCAGGGCTCCGTCCTGGCGATCGCCGCGGGGGCCGACGCGCTCTGTGTCGGCGGCGGCCTGGAGGACGACGGCACGGTGCTCCGGCTGCGCGACGCGCTGGTCCGGGCGGTGCGCAGCGGCGAACTCCCCGAGGAGCGGCTCGCGGACGCCGCCGCACGGGTACGTGCCCTCGCGTCGTGGACGCGGGGGGCCGGTTCGGGGCCGGGCGCGGCAGCGCAGGAGGGGACCGCGCCCGGTACCGGAGTCGGTTCCGACATCGGTCTGGTCGCCGCCCGTCGGGCGGTCCTGACGACCGGTTCCGCCGCCCCGCTGACCGGGCCCGCGTACGTCGCCGCGTTCACCTCCGCGTCGAACATCGCCGTCGGCGACGAGACCCCCTGGGGTGTCGCCGCGGAGCTGGGCCGGCTGCTGCCGGGCACGGAGACCGACACCTACAGCAGCGAGACCGAGGCGCCCGCCGCCGCGGTGCTGCGGGCGGCGGGGGAGCGGCGCATCGTCGTCGTGGTCCGCGACGTCCACCGGCATGCCTGGATGGCCGAGGCGCTCGACGCCCTGGTGGCCGAGCGCCCCGGCACGGTCGTCGTCGAGATGGGCGTACCGCAGGCGGCCCCCAGGGGCGCCCTGCACATCGCCACCCACGGCGCGGCCCGCGTCTGCGGCCTCGCGGCGGCGGAGATCGTCGTCAGGGGCACGGAGGGCCCGGCGGTCTGAGCACCGGGTGTGATGCGGGCGGGGGGCCGCGTCACACCCGTCCGCAGTCCGTGCGAGGGCATACGGGAGAGCCGGGGCACCCACGGTGGGTGCCCCGGCCCTCCCGGTGTGTCCGGAAGCTCTACAGGCCCTGCCACGACGGCTTGGCCGCGTACGTGGCGCGGAAGTAGTCCGCCAGCTTCAGCTTCGACGCGGCGGCCTCGTCGACCACCACCGTCGCGTGCGGGTGCAGCTGGAGTGCGGAGGCGGGCACGACCGAGGCGACCGGCCCCTCCACCGTCAGCGCCACGGCGTCCGCCTTGCCCTCGCCGGTAGCGAGCAGGATCGGGTGGCGGGACTCCAGGATGGTGCCGATGCCCTGGGTGATCACGTGGTGCGGCACCTGCGAGATGTCGTTGTCGAAGAAGCGCGCGTTGTCGATCCGGGTCTGCTCGGTGAGCGTCTTGATCCGGGTACGGGAGGCGAGCGAGGAGCACGGCTCGTTGAAGCCGATGTGCCCGTCGGTGCCGATGCCGAGGAGCTGGAGGTCCACGCCGCCGGCCTCGGCCAGCGCGTTGTCGTACGCCAGGCAGGCAGCCCGGACGTCCTCGGCGGAGCCGTCGGGGCCCATGAAGGACGCCTCGGACAGGCCGAGCGGTTCGACGACCTCGCGCAGCACCACCGAGCGGTAGGACTCGGGGTGGCCCGCGGGCAGCCCGACGTACTCGTCGAGCTGGCAGATGCGCGCCCGCGAGGCGTCGACGGTGCCGGAGCGGACCTTGGCCGCCAGCGCCTGGTAGATGGGCAGCGGGGTCGAGCCGGTGGCAACGCCGAGAAGTGCGTCGGGCTTGCGGCTCAGCAGGGCACCGATGGCCTCCGCGATGAGTTCGCCGCCTGCCTTGGCGTCCGGGACGATGACAACTTCCACGCTGGGCCTGCCGATCTGAAGAGTGAAGTCAGGTGGTATAGACCAATAGGGTTCCAATCTAGCAGAACCCGGTAACGCGGGCACGGCCGGACGCACACCGGTCGGCCGCGGCCCGGCGTCGGCCGACCGGGGCCCGTGGCCGACCGGTCCGAACGGCGTTGCCGACGCACCGGAACCCCGTCGGCCACCAGGGCATGCACCGCCTCGCCACACCTCCCCGGTGATCGCCGTGGTCACCGACGGCCGGGTCGACGGGGCACTCCATCCGGCGCCGGACCGGCTGCGCGGCCGCGGGCGCGGACCTCTTCGTGGTCGGCCCGCAGGCCCGGGTCGACGCGGCCTCCGTGGGCCTCGTGCCGCGGGCCGCCGGGGTGGCCTGAGGAGGTCCGGCCGGTGCTGGAGATCCTGCCGCCGCGGATGCCGGCGTACGAGGTGATGACCGCCCGCCGTCAGGATCCGGACGCGCCGCGCGCGCCGGCCGAGGTCGCCGTGACCCGCTGACGGCCTCCGGGAACACCCACGGGCCACGGCGCCGGGACGGGACCCTCAGCCCGTCCGGCACCGCAGCCCGGAGTAAGACCGGCCGTCACGGCCGGTCGGGCCGGCCGGCGGTGTGCGGTGCCCCCGGCCGGGGGAGAGGTACCGACGCGGTCAGGGCAGAGAGCGCGGTACCTCGATCCGCCCTCCTGTGCGGGGAGAGCGGAAGCTCTGTCTTGAGCATTGTGGACTAGACCATTCTCCGTGTCCATCCATCGGAGCGCCGTAATTTTCCGGGCCCCTCACCTTGCACGTACGGTCCGGTCGTTCGGTTCGGAACCATTGACCGTCCGCGGGTACGCTCGCACACGTGCCCTCCATGAACGACCTCGTCCGCCAGCACACAGCCCTCGGTGACACCGACCTGGAGTGGCTGCACCTGCTGGTCTCGGAGTGGCAGCTGCTCTCCGACCTGTCCTTCGCCGACCTCGTGCTCTGGGTGCCCACCCGCGACGGCACCCGCTATGTGTCGGTGGCCCAGATGCGCCCCAACACCGGCCCCACCTCCTACCAGGACGACATGGTCGGGCACCTGGTGCCGCGCGGCCGCCGCCCGCTGCTGGACGCGGCGCTGGACGAGGGCCGGATCGTGCGCGAGGGCGACCCGGAGTGGCGCGAGGAGGTGCCGGTACGGGTCGAGTCGATCCCCGTGCGCAGGGAGGGCCGGGTCCTCGGGGTGATCGCCCGCAACACCAACCTGCTCACCGTCCGCACTCCGTCCAGGCTGGAGCTCACCTACCTCCAGTCGGCCTCCGACCTGGCCCAGATGATCGCCGCGGGGTCCTTCCCCTTCCCCGGCCAGCAGGTCGACATGGACGCGTCGCCGCGCGTCGGCGACGGGCTGATCAGGCTCGACGCCGACGGGGTCGTGCAGTACGCCAGCCCCAACGGCCTCTCCGCCTACCACCGCCTCGGCCTCGCCTCCGATCTGGTCGGCCAGCACCTGGGCGGCATCACCGCCGAACTCGCCCCCTCCCGGGGTCCGGTGGACGAGGCCCTGGAAAAGCTCGCCAGCGGCTACGCGCCCCGGGAGTTCGAAGTCGAATGCGCGGGCGGGGTGATCCAGCTCCGGGCGATCCCGCTCAAGCCCAAGGGGGTGCGCATCGGCTCCCTCGTGCTGCTCCGCGACGTCACCGAACTCCGCCGCCGCGAACGCGAGTTGATCACCAAGGACGCCACCATCCGGGAGATCCACCACCGGGTGAAGAACAACCTCCAGACCGTTGCCGCCCTGTTGCGGCTCCAGGCCCGGCGGATGGACTCGGTGCGCGGCCGCGAGGCGCTCAACGAGGCGGTACGGCGCGTCGGTTCGATCGCCATCGTCCATGAGACGCTGTCCCAGAATCTGGACGAGCGGGTGGAGTTCGACGAGATCGCCGACCGCGTCATCGCGATGGTCGCCGAGATCTCGCCGGGCAAGGTCACCTGCCGCCGGACGGGACGCTTCGGCATCCTCGACGCCGAAGTGGCCACCCCGCTGGCGATGGTGCTCACGGAAGTTCTGCAGAACGCCCTGGAACACGCCTTCACCCTCGCCGAGTCCGGCACCGTCGAGGTGTCCGCCGTGCGCGGCGGTTCCTCCGCCGGGACGCGGCTGCTGATCACGGTCCAGGACGACGGATGCGGTCTGCCGGAGGGCTTCGACCCGCAGCGCGCCGGCAATCTGGGGCTCCAGATCGTCAGGACGCTGGTGGAGGGCGAGTTGGGCGGGACCTTCGGCATGGTCCCGGCCCCCGAGCGCGGCACCCAGGTGGTGCTCGACATCCCGGTCCGGTCCGAGAAGTAGCCCCCGTCCCCCTCCCGGTACGGGCGGGGGCGCCCCGAACACAGCAGTGAGCCCGGACCGTTGTTCACGGTCCGGGCTCACTGGTCATGCATGCGCTTCGGGGGTACTGCGCGCTGCGACTCGGGGGGCGGGGTTGTGCGTACGCTCTGTACGCGCCGCCTGGCTGAGGCTCGTAGCGGTGGCGTCGGTCAGGCGCTGGCGTTACGCGCCCGGTTGCGAGCGGCGCGGCGCTTCATCGCGCGGCGCTCGTCCTCGCTGAGGCCACCCCAGACGCCGGAGTCCTGGCCGGACTCGAGCGCCCACTGCAGGCACTGCTCCATGACGGGGCAGCGACGGCAGACGGCCTTGGCTTCCTCGATCTGCAGCAGCGCAGGACCGGTGTTGCCGATGGGGAAGAACAGCTCGGGGTCTTCCTCACGACAAACGGCGTTGTGACGCCAGTCCATGGCTGCTACCTCTCCTTGGTATTACATACTGTTGCTTGTGAATGTGAACGCTTTCACGAATCCCCCCGCAGATGACGGGCCTACGCCCAGATGAACTGGTTGTGGTCCTGTGAAGTGAGGAGGGGTTCTGGCTCTCAGTGGAGGCCGGTGTTGCGGGCCGTCCCGATCGCCATGTAGAGATTCGCAAACCTCAGCGGCGGATACAACCCCTTCTGGAAACTTTTTTTTGATTCCTCGGTGTCGACTAGGTCACAGCCGTACTTCTATGGGGTGGAGCCCAGCCCAAACGTTCGAGTTAAAGGACTTTGGACCCTTCCACTCACACAATCACACGCAGTGCACGGCGTACGCCTGTGAACGTCACACTCGTGCGCACTCCCAGGTGGTCGCCGTCCATCTGGAAGGGCAGTGGAACCTTTGAATGCAAGGTGAAGTCCGTGAGGTCGTGAAGTGAAACGGCGTGCTTGCCGGACGGGCCCTTCTCCGGGCTCGAAGTGAGCAGCTGGGTGCCGTACCGGGCGACCGCCGGAGTGGAGAGCCGCTTCAGTCCGAGCACGTCCAGCCCGGTGTCGAAAGTGGCCTTCGGGGACGCGTACAACGGACGGTTGCCCAGGTAGGACCAGGGGGCGGTGTTGGAAATTATGGACAGCGCCAGATCGGTGACCGGATCCTGCCCCGGGGTTTCCAATGTCATCACGCCCTGCCTGCGGTGCGGCTCGTCGATGAACTGCCGGACCACCTGGCGTACATAAAGAGCGTGCGTCGAACGCTTTCCGCGTTCGCGTTGTTGTTCGACCCGGCCGACCACGCCCGCGTCGAATCCGAGTCCGGCGCAGAAGGTGAACCAGCGCTCCGGGACCGACTCGTCCTCCGTGCCGGGGGTGCCGGCCGCGAGTCCGAGGCCGACCGTGCGTTCGGTCCGGTTGGCGAGCGCGTCCAGGATCGCGCCGGTCGCCTCCACCGCGTCGTTGGGCAGCCCCAGGGCGCGCGCGAACACATTGGTGGAGCCGCCGGGAACCACGGCGAGGCTCGGCAGGCCCTCCGGGTCGGGGCCGTTGTGGAGCAGGCCGTTGACGACCTCGTTGACCGTGCCGTCGCCGCCCAGGGCGACCACCAGATCGATGTCGTCGGAGTCCGCGGCCCGCCGCCCCAGGTCCCGGGCGTGGCCGCGGTACTCCGTGGTCACGGCCTCCAGCTTCATCTCGCTGGCCAGCGCGTGGATGAGCACGTCACGGGTCCGCGCACTGGTGGTGGTAGCAGCTGGATTGACCACGAGGAGTGCGCGCATGACCGCCAGACTACCTACCGCGCGGTATCACTCTGAAGTCCTGCCCCATGACCTTTACGCACGGTGACGGTCCACTGCCGATTCCGACCCCGGCTTCGCTTTCGCGGTGCCGGGATGCCAACCTGCAAGGGTGAGTACTCAGCAGAACACGCCCGACTCGTCGCCCGCGCCGAGGCTCGAACCGGCGAAGCCGAGCAGGATCACTCTCGTTGCCGGACTCACCGCCCTGGAAGGGGCGGCGCTCGCCGTCGGCGGGATCTACATGCTGGTCATGGGGCTGCTCGGACGCCCCGAGAGCCCCCAGCAGGCGGAGATGGGCGGGCTGACGCTGCTCGCGCTCGCCGCGATCCCGCTGGCCGCCGCCCGCGGCCTGCTGCGGCGGCGCAGCTGGAGCCGGGGCCCCGCGCTCATCACACAGATCATCGCGCTCCCGGTGGCGTGGACGCTGCTGAGGTCGCAGGGCGTGCTGATCCCGGCCGGGATCGTCCTCGCCGCGGTGACCCTGACGGCGCTCTACCAGCTGGTCAGGCCGACGACGGTCGAGGCACTCGGCATCCGCCGGCCGGGCACCACGCCGGAGGGCTGAGCCGGCGGGCGTGGTGCGGGGACGGCGGATGCCGCGAGCGGCCCCGCCCGCCGCCCTCGGCTACTCCTCGACGAGCAGCCGCTCGCGCAGCTGCGCCAGTGTGCGGGCCAGCAGCCGCGAGACGTGCATCTGCGAGATGCCGACCTCCTGCGCGATCTGCGACTGGGTCATGTTGCCGAAGAAGCGCAGCAGCAGAATCCGCTTCTCGCGCGGCGGCAGATCCTCCAGCAGCGGCTTGAGCGACTCCCGGTACTCGACGCCCTCCAGCGCCTCGTCCTCGGAACCCAGCGTGTCCGCGACCGCGGGGGACTCGTCGTCCGTGTCCGGCACGTCCAGCGAGAGCGTGCTGTACGCATTGGCCGATTCCAGGCCCTCCAGGACCTCTTCCTCGGAGATGCCCAGCCGCTCCGCCAGCTCGTGGACCGTCGGCGAGCGGCCGTGCTGCTGGGACAGCTCGGCGGTCGCCGTGGTCAGCGAGAGCCGCAGCTCCTGGAGCCGGCGCGGCACCCGGACCGCCCAGCCCTTGTCGCGGAAGTGGCGCTTGATCTCGCCCACGACCGTGGGGGTCGCGTATGTCGAGAACTCCACGCCGCGGTCCGGGTCGAACCGGTCCACCGACTTGATCAGGCCGATCGTGGCGACCTGGGTCAGGTCGTCCAGCGGCTCGCCCCGGTTGCGGAACCGGCGGGCCAGGTGCTCCACGAGCGGCAGATGCATCCGCACCAGCCGATTGCGCAGCTCCGCCTTCTCGGGCGACCCGTCGGGAAGCGCACGCAGTTCGATGAACAGCGCCCGCGCCCCGCTGCGGTCGTGTGGATCGTGGTGCCCGTGCTCGCTCATCTGGCCTGCCCGCTCCGCCTGCGACTGCTTCACCGCGACCGTACGGCCCACCGGCCCGTCCGCCCCGTCCACCGGATGGGGCAGGGCCTGCTGTTCCGGGATGCCTGCTGCGCGCACCACCCCTGGTCGCATCGTTTCGTCCCGCACAGGACCGTCCCCGTTCCCGTTGCTCACGCCGGCCCGGGTCCCGCGCCGCGCTGTTTGTAGAGGCTGATGCTGACCGTACGGTCGTCGGCCACCGAGGAGTCGACCTTGCCGGCCAGTGCGGAGAGCACCGTCCAGGCGAAGGTGTCGCGCTCCGGCGCCCGGCCGTCCGTCGTCGGGGCGGCCACCGTCACCTCAAGGGAATCCTCGACGAGCCGGAAGACGCAGCTGAGGACGGAGCCCGGCACGGCCTGCTGAAGCAGGATCGCGCAGGCCTCGTCGACCGCGATGCGAAGATCTTCGATCTCGTCGAGAGTGAAGTCCAAGCGTGCTGCGAGACCGGCCGTGGCCGTACGCAGCACTGACAGGTAGGCACCCGCAGCGGGCAGCCGGACCTCTACGAAGTCCTGATTCCCGGGCTCGCCTGCGATCTGGGACACCCTCACCTCCAAGGTGGCACAAACTCTTTCGAGGATCCGGGAAGGGTGCCCCGGAGCCATGTGGTACGTCTTCGGTTCTGGTCCGCGACGCTATCGCGATCCATGATGCCGTGTCGCCAGAGCCCCAGCCCATGGCTGTCACTCATGGTAAGCCCATGAGTACGCACAGTGGCTAGGGGTCTGCGGCGGTCAATTACGAACAACCGGCGCCGGTTTGACGTACCCAGACGTCAGACGATCGAACCGTCCTGGAAGCACCAGCGCCAGCTTTCGCCCGGTTCGAAACTCCGCATCACCGGGTGACCGGTCTCCTTGAAGTGTTCCGTGGCGTGCTGGAGGGGTGACGAATCGCAGCAGCCGACGTTGCCGCAGACCAGGCAGAGCCGCAGCTGCACGGGGTGGGTGCCCGCGGCCAGACAGCCCGGACAGGTCACGTCCAGCGGGACCGGTTCGGGGCGCGGCAGTGCGGACAGGTGAGGGCAGTCGCTCATGATTGTCAGGTTACGACGGATACGTGGCCCGTGAATTGCGGATGTGAGGACCGTGGAATGGACGTATTGCCGCTGGTGGGACTGGTCGCGGCCAGTGCGGCGGTCGCGGGCGCCGCCCGCCGCACCCCCGTGCCAGCCCCCCTGCTGCTGGTCACGGTGGGGCTGATCGCCTCGTATGTGCCGGGGGTGCCCACGTACACCCTGGACGCGCACATCGTGCTGCCACTGCTGCTGCCGCCGTTGCTCTACACGGCGGCCGTCGACAGCTCGTACCTCGATCTGCGGGCCAACCTACGGCCGGTCGCGCTGCTGTCGATCGGCTACGTCCTGTTCGCGACCGTCGCGGTCGGCTGGCTGGCGTACCGCCTGGTGCCCGGCCTGCCGCTGACCGCCGCGCTGGTGCTCGGCGCGGTCGTGGCCCCGCCGGACGCGGTCACGGCCGCGGCGATCGCGCGCCGGGTCGGGCTGCCCGGCCGGGTCACGACGATCCTTCAGGGCGAGTCCCTGGTGAACGACGCCACGGCCATCACCGCCTACAAGGTGGCGATCGCCGCGGCCGTGGGCGAGGGCATGAGCTGGGGCGCGGGGATCGGCGAGTTCTTCCTGGCCGCCGTCGGCGGTGTGGTGGTCGGCCTGGCGCTGATGGTGCCGCTGCACTGGCTCCGTACCCATCTCAGGGAATCGCTGCTGCAGAACACGCTGTCGTTGCTGATTCCCTTCGTGGCGTACGCGGCGGCCGAGCGCGTGCACGCCTCCGGGGTGCTCGCCGTGGTCGTGGTGGCGCTCTACCTGGGCCACCGGTCCTGGCAGGTCGACTTCGCGACCCGGCTCCAGGAGGAGGCCGTCTGGAAGATGGTCGCGTTCATCCTGGAGTCCGCGGTCTTCGCGCTGATCGGGCTCCAGCTGCCCTTCGTGCTGAAGGGGCTCGGCGCGTACGCGGTCGGCGACGCGGCCCGGTACGCGGTGATCGTGTTCCTCGCCGTCGTCGTGGTCCGCTTCGTCTGGGTCTATCCGGCGACGTATCTGCCCCGGTGGCTGTCGCGCCGGATCAGGGAACGCGAGCCGGACACCAACTGGACCGCGCCGCTGATCGTCGGCTGGGCCGGGATGCGCGGGGTCGTCTCGCTCGCCATCGCCTTCTCCGTCCCGTTCGTGACCACCGACGGCAGCCCCTTCCCGGCCCGCAACCTGGTGCTCTTCCTGACGTTCACCACGGTCATCGGCACCCTGGTCGTGCAGGGGCTCAGCCTGCCGCTGCTGGTGCGGGTGCTGAAGCTCCCCGGCCGGGACGCGAAGGCCGAGACACTGGCCGAGGCGCAGGCCCAGAGCGAGGCCTCGGCGGCCGCCGAGGCGCGCCTGGAGGAACTCCTCGCCGACCGGCGCAATCGCCTGCCGGGCCCTCTCGCCGACCGGCTGCGCACCGTCCTGGAACGCCGCCGCAACGCCGTCTGGGAGCGGCTGGGCGCGGCCAATCCGGTGACCGGGGAGTCGGCGGACGACACCTACCGGCGCCTGGCCAGGGAGATGATCGAAGCCGAGCGGGAGGTCTTCGTGACGCTGCGGGACGAGCGGCGGATCGACGACGAGATGCTGCGGACGCTGCTCAGACGGCTCGACCTGGAGGAGGCGGCCGCCTACCGGGAGGAGTCGGACGCCCCCTGAGGGCTGCCCGTGACGACCGCGGCGACCGCGCTGCCCGCGGGGAACGCGCCCTCACCGGCCAGTTCGGTGAGCGCGTACAGCAGCTTGGCGACGTAGAGCCGCTCGACGGGCAGGCCGTGCCGCTGCTCGAAGTCGTCGGCGAAGGCGTGCAGCGCCGGGGTCGTACGGGCGTAGCCGCCGAAGTGGAAACGCTCGTCCAGCGACCACGCCCCGGCCGGACCGCCGAAGGCCTCCTCCTGGAGCCCCCGCACCGCGTCCCCCAGGAAGCCGCCGCGCAGCACCGGAACGCCGAGGGCGCGCTGCCCCGGCGCCAGCCCGGCCGCGAGGCCGGCGAGGGTGCCCCCGGTGCCGCAGGCCACCGCGACCGTGCCGGCCCGGCCGCGCAGCTCCCGCCCCAGCTCCGCGCACCCCTGTGCGGCCAGCGCGTTGCTGCCGCCCTCCGGGACGACACAGCACTCCCCGAAGAGGCGTCGCAGCCCCGCCAGGACCTCCGGACCGCCCTTCGCGCGGTAGGTCGCACGGTCCATGAAGTGCAGGGTCATCCCGTCGGCGGCGCACCGGGCGAGCGAGGGGTTCAGCGGCCGGTCGGCCAGCTCCTCCCCGCGCACCACCCCGACGGTGGGAAAGCCGAGCAGCCGCCCGGCGGCGGCGGTGGCCCGCAGATGGTTCGAGTAGGCACCGCCGAAGGTGAGCACGGTGCGCCCGGCGGCCGCCCGAAGGTTGGGGGAGAGCTTGCGCCATTTGTTGCCCGGCAGATCCGGGTGGATCAGATCGTCACGCTTGAGCAGCAGCCGGACGCCGTGGCGGGCGAAGCGCTCGTCGTCCACCGGTTGCAGGGGCGAGGGCAGCACCGGCTGCAGCCGGGAGAGGTCGGGCGCTTCTGAGGGCATGGCGCAATTGTCGCCGTACCGGAGCGGCGCCGGTCACTTGAGGCGGTCGTGGACGCGGGCCCGCATCGAGTCCATCGAGAAGCCCCGCGGGTCGATCTTGCCCGGCTGCCACTCCTTGTGGCCGATCACCGAGCGGGAGTTCCAGTCGTGGTGGCGGCAGATCGCGGCGGCGGCCTTCGCGACGGCTTCGAGCTGGGCGTCGGGCCAGGGGTCCTTGCCGTCGCCGAGGTTCTCGCACTCGAAGCCGTAGAAGTGCCTGTTCCCGTCGGTGTTGGACTCGTTGTCGCCCGGCAGGCGCTTCTCGGCGACGACGGCGCGCAGTACGTCGTCGTCGCCGAGTCCGGCGTGATTGGCGCGGCCGTGGCCGACCAGGTGGACCCGGCCGTCCTTGGCGATCACACCGTGGCAGAGCGGGCCGGGCAGATCCGGGTAACCGTCGCGGCAGATGCGCACGGTGGCCGCGGTGCCGCTGCTGACCGTGTGATGGATCATCACACCGTTGACGGGGCCCCAGGGGCCCTTGTGGTTGCGATTGTGGGTGCGCCAGTCGCCGACCTGGACGACGGTGAGCCCCTCGTTCATCAGGACTTCCAGGAACCTGCTCGCGGACATGGGCGAGGACATGGCCGTCTCCTTCGTACGTGGGGGAACGGGCCTTGATCCGCTTGTACCGGAATGCCGCTCTCCGGGCCATGCCTTCGGTGGCTGTTCGGACGGTGTGCGATCCGAACCGGTCACATCCGCGAGCAGGGGGCCGGATTCAGTCCTGCGCCAGCCACATGTCCGGGCCGAACACCTCGTAGTGGATGTCGGTCGCCGGGACACCCTTGGCCAGCAGCTGGGTGCGTACGGAGCGCATGAAGGGCAGCGGTCCGCAGAGGTAGGCGTGGGTGCCGGGGGCGACGGCGAGGCCGCTCAGGTCGACCCGGCCGGTGCGGTCGGCGGGGTGTCCGGGCTCGGGGTCCTCGTACCAGAAGTGGGCGGCGGCGTCGGGGAGCTTGCCGGTGAGCAGGGTGTGGTCGGTGCGCATCGCGTGGGTCGCGGGGGAGCGGTCGCCGTGCACGACGGTGACCGGGGCGCGGTGGCCGGTCGCCGCGAGGTCCTCCAGCATCGAGAGCATCGGGGTGCAGCCGATGCCCGCGGAGGCGAGCAGCAGCGGTGCGTCGGTGGAGTCGAGCACCAGGTCGCCGTACGGTGCGGAGACGCGCACAACGTCGCCGGCCTCCACCTCGGTGTGCAGGTGGCACGAGACCTCGCCGTCCGGCGAGCCGGCGCCTTGCACCCGCTTGACGGTGATCGAGCGGAGCCGCGAGCCGGGGGCGCGGGAGAGGCTGTACTGGCGTATCTGGCGGGCCCCGTCGGGGAGTTCCACCTGAACGGAGACGTACTGGCCGGGCCGGAAGGCGGGCGCGGGTGCGCCGTCGGCCGGGCGGAGCTGGAAGGTGGCGACGTCGGCGGTCTCCTCGATCCGGGTGACCACCTCCCAGTCGCGCCACACGTCACCGGCGACGACGCCCTGCTGCGCGTACAGCCGCTGCTCGATCGAGATCAGGGCGCCGGCCATCAGCCAGTAGACCTCGTCCCAGGCGGCGGCGACCTCCGGGGTGACCGCGTCGCCGAGCACCTCGGCGATGGCGGCGAAGAGATGGGTGTGCACGATCTCGTACTGGGCGGGAGTGACTCCGAGCGAGGCGTGCTTGTGGGCGATCCGGCCGAGCATCACGTCGGGCCGGGTGTCCGGGTGTTCGATCAGCTGGGTGGCGAAGGCGGCGATGGAGCCCGCGAGGGCCTGCCGCTGGACGCCGGACGCCTGGTTGCCGCGGTTGAAGAGGTCGCGCAGCAGCTCGGGGTGGGCCTCGAAGAGCTTGCGGTAGAAGAGATCGGCGATGTCCCCGATGGCCGCGCCCACGGCGGGGAGGGTGGCGCGGACGGTGGCGGTCGACGTCTCGGAGAGCATCGGGACTCCTTGCGGTTAAATTGGTATTTCAGATTCGTATTTTTGGGCAGCGCGAAGCCGGGCGGGTGGGCCCGTGGTGCGTCGCGTGGTGTGGTGTGCGGCGGCTCAGCCGGTGTCCGGGCGGCCGCTGCTGATGCCGATCAGCAGCGGTCCGGTGGGGGGCGCGACGAGTTCGGTGACGGTGAGCGGATCGAGCGAGGCGTAGAAGGCCTCTTCCGCGTGGCGCAGCGCGCCGCGCAGCCGGCAGGCCGAGCGCAGGGGGCACGGGGTGGCGCCCTCGCAGTCGACGACGTCGCCCGGGCCTTCGAGCTCCCGGACGAGCCCGCCGATCGAGGCGGAGCGGCCCGCTCCGGTGAGGCTGAGTCCGCCGCCGCGACCCCGTCGCGCCTCGATGAGCCCTAGGTGCTGGAGCTTGGCGACGACCTTCGCGGCGTGGGTGTACGGCACCTGCATGGTGGCCGCCACCTCCCGGGTGGTCGGCGGTTCCTCGTTCTCCACGACGGCGAGGCGCATCAGTACGCGCAGCGCCACGTCGGTGAATCTCGTCAGCCGCATGACAGTCACCGTAGATAAGTTGCATCGAAGATGCAACTTAAGGTGCGGGCGAAAAATCGCTGAGCGTTGTGCCCAGCCCAAAGCCGATTAGTCACACTCTTTTGTGTAATGGCGTGGCCGCTCTCCGTGCTGAAAGGCTTCTTCTCGAAGGTCAGCCGAAGAATCGAGAGGACGACAGATGTCCGTTGGCGAAGAGGTTCAGAACGCGTCGTTGCCGCCCCAGCAGAGTCTGGGGACGGCAGCGGCGCGGAACCTCGCGACGACCACCAAGTCCGCACCGCAGATGCAGGAGATCACCTCTCGGTGGCTGCTCAAGATGCTGCCGTGGGTGCAGGTGCAAGGTGGTACCTACCGGGTGAACCGCCGACTGAGCTACTCGGTCGGGGACGGCAGGGTGACCTTCGTGCAGACCGGTGACCGGGTCGCGGTCATCCCCGCCGAGCTCGGTGAGCTCCCCGCCCTGCGGGACTTCGGCGACGAGGAAGTGCTGAGCGAGCTCGCCCGGCGGTGCGAGCAGCGCGAGGTCGCGGCGGGACAGGTGCTGGCCGCGTCGGGGGACGCGGCGGACAGCGTCTACCTGCTGGCGCACGGCAAGGTCGAGAAGATCGGCACCGGCCCGTACGGGGACGAGACGGTGCTCGGGGTCCACGCCGACGGGGCCTACTTCGGGGACCAGGCACTGGTCGACGGCGAGGCCGTCTGGGAGTACACCGCCCGTGCCGTCACCGCCTGTACGGTGCTGACGCTGAGCCGGGCCGATGTGCTGAACCTGGCCGATCGCGCGGACTCGCTCCGCGAACACCTCGCCGGGCTGCTCGAAATCCCGCACCAGCGCACCAACAAGTACGGCGAGGCCGCGATCGATCTCTCCGCCGGCCATGTCGGCGAGGCCGTCGTCCCGCACACGTACGTGGACTACGACGCGGCACCCCGCGAGTACGAACTGAGCGTCGCCCAGACCGTGCTGAAGGTCCACAGCCGGGTCGCCGACCTCTACAACCAGCCGATGAACCAGACCGAGCAGCAGTTGCGGCTCACGGTCGAGGCGCTGCGCGAGCGCCAGGAGCACGAGCTGATCAACCACCGCGAGTTCGGGCTGCTCAACAACTGCGACTACGGGCAGCGCATCCAGCCGCACGACGGTGCGCCCAGCCCCGACGACATGGACGAACTGCTCTCGCGCCGCCGCGGTTCGAAGCTCTTCCTCGCCCACCCGAGGGCCATCGCCGCGTTCGGCCGCGAGTGCAACAAGCGCGGTCTGGTGGCGGAGAGCGTCGACGTCGGCGGACACCACGTGCCTGCCTGGCGCGGGGTGCCGATCTTCCCGTGCAACAAGATCCCGGTCACCGACGCGCAGACCACGTCGATCATCTGCATGAGGACGGGTGAGGCCGAGCAGGGCGTCATCGGACTCCAGCAGACCGGCATCCCCGACGAGATCGAGCCGAGCCTCTCGGTCCGCTTCATGGGGATCGACGAGCAGGCGATCATCTCCTACCTGGTGACGGCCTACTACTCCGCGGCGATCCTCGTGCCGGACGCCCTGGGCGTACTGGAAAACGTCGAGGTCAGCCGCCGGCGGTAGCCCCGCGGGGGCCCGGACGACGATGTCCGGGCCCCGTCAACCTCCGCCACCGGGCAGCCGTGCCCGGGGCGGCCTCGGGAGGACGCCCCAGTGAAGACCCACCACGCACCCCAACCACCCACACCCCGGCCCCCGGGCGACGACGCCCCCGCCACCCCCGCGACACCGGGTGCCGACGACCCGGGCACCCGCCCGGACACCCCTTCGGCGCAGGGCCGGGAGGCCGAGGTCCTTCTCGAAGCGACCCGGGCCCTCGTCGATCCTCAACTGCGCGCCGCCGTCGATTCCTTGCCGGGGTCGATCCGCCGCGTCGCGATGTACCACTTCGGCTGGCAGGAGGCCGACGGCACCCCGTCCTCGGGGCCGGCCGGCAAGGCGATCCGGCCCGCCCTGGTCCTCGCCGCCGCCCGCGCGCTGGGCGGCGATCCGGTACGGGCGGTGCGGGCGGCCGTCGCCGTGGAGCTGGCGCACAACTTCACGCTGCTGCACGACGACGTCATCGACGAGGACCGGACCCGTCGTCACCGGCCCACGGCCTGGGCGGTCTTCGGCATCCCCGACGCGGTCGTCGCGGGCGACGCCGTGCTCGCCCTCGCCCAGCGGCTGCTCGCCGAGGACCCGGACCCCGCCTCGGCCCGTGCCTCGGCGCGGCTCTCCACCTGCGTCATCGAGCTGTGCGCGGGCCAGCAGGCCGACTGCGCCTTCGAGGACCGGGGCCCGGAGGAGGTCACGCTCGACGAGTGCCTGACCATGGCCACCGCCAAGACCGGCGCACTGCTCGGCTGCGCCTGCGCGCTGGGGGCGCTGTACGCGGGCGCCGAGGAGCGGGCGGTCCGCGGGATGGACGGCTTCGGCCGGGAGGCGGGCCTCGCCTTCCAGCTCATCGACGACCTGATCGGCATCTGGGGAGACCCGGTACGGACCGGGAAGCCGGCCGGGGCGGATCTCGTCGCCCACAAGAAGTCCCTGCCCGTGGTCGCCGCGCTGACCTCCGGCACCCCGGCCGCGGCCGAACTCGCCGCGCTCTACCGGGGACCGATGAACACCCCGGGCGAGGTGAGCCGCGCCGCCGAGGCGGTCGAACGGGCCGGCGGCCGGGACTGGGCGCAGATCTGTGCGGCCGACCGGATGGCCCGCGCCGTCGACCACCTGTCCCGGGCGGTTCCCGACCTGGGGCGGGCGGGCGACCTCCTGACCCTGGCGGAGTTCGTCACCCGGCGCACGCACTGACCACGGACGACCGCGAACGGCGAAGGGGGAAGGGAAGGGGCGGAGGAAGGGAATCGGAACGAGGAAAACGGAACCAGGGAAACGGAACGAGGAGAACGGAACGAGGAGAACGGAACGAGGTGCCGAGGTCACAAGGCCCGTGGCAGGAAACGGAGGGCGACCGGGCGACTGTCGTGGGCAGGGGCTACAGTCCGTGCCCATGACAGATGAGTCATGGGCAGGGTGGTACCGGGACCGACAAGGTTCCGACGCCGTCGTCCTCACCACCGATGGACAGCAACTACGCCTCCGTACAAGGGGCATCGACTTCGAGGGCGCGAGCTTCGACGGCCTCACCCCGGCCGTCGGCACACCACCGGCCGACGACCGGTTCGTCCTGGTGGACGGGGCGCTGAGCGACTGCGTCCTGGAGTGGGACCTGCCGCTCCCGGTCGTCTGGGACGGATCCGTCCAACAGGCCACGCTCAGCTGCCTGTTGTCGCTGCGCCGGCCCGATTCGCATCTCAGCCTGGAGCTGCAGTTCGGCGGCGCGGCCTACGCGTCCCACCGCGCCGAGAGCGACTTCGCGTCCGCGCTCGCCACCATTCAGCGCGCGCTGCCGCCCGGCGTACGTCTCCAGACCTGCATCGCCTGCGCCTTCTCGGACTACTTCCCGGCCCCGGCCACGGTGCGCGGACTGTCCGGCGGCCTCGCCTGCTTCCGGGGTGCCAAGGACGCCTACCGCGGGGCGGCAGGCGAGGGTGATGTCCGGGAGCTGTGGGACCGGCGCACCGGATTCGTCCAGGAGATCTGGAGCTGCCGCGAGTACGAGCCCCGACCGGACACCGGCGCGGGCACCGGACACCGGGGCGCCTTCCCACTGGAACACGCCTGAGCCGACTGCCCGGGGAGCGTGCTTGGGCCACCCTGCCCGGGCAGCACGCCTGAGCGTTCTCCCTCGGCTTCCGTCCGCCCTGCTCAGCCCGGTTCCGGCAGGGAAGTTCCGGGCCGGGAGGTTCCGGGCCGGGAGGCCGGCGTGGTGGCGTGCCAGTCGCCGGTGGCGTCGATGTTGGAGGTGGCGCTGAGGGCGGCGCGGCCGGCGTCACCGGCGCGCAGTGCGTCGAGGAGGTCCTCGTGCCCGCGGGGGTCCGCGCCGTCGAAGCCGTGGTCCTCCCAGTGGGCCGCCATGGAACGGCGCAGGGCCGGACCGAGGGCGGCGTAGAGGTCGTTCAGCAGGCTGTTGCCGCCACCGGCGGCGACAGCCTGGTGGAAGCCGTGATCGGCCTCGATCCACGCCTCCCGGTCCCGCTGCCGCCAGGCGGTGGCGCGCTGCGCGAGCAGCGCGTCGAGAGCGTCCAGCCCTTCAGGGGTGATGCGGGCGGCGGCCAGCCGGGCGGCCTGGGCGTCCAGCCCTTGGCGGACCTCCAGGACCTCTTCCAGCTCGCTGCCGAGGCGCTGGATGGCGCCGGACAGCTCGCTGGTGGCGCGCACATAGGTGCCGTCGCCCTGCCGTGCCTGCAGAAGCCCCGCATGGATGAGTGCGCGAGTGGCCTCGCGGAGCGTTCCGCGGGCGATCCCGAGCTCTTCGATGAGTGCCGTCTCGGTCGGGATGCGGGCCCCCACCGGCCATCTTCCCGAGGTGATCTCGTCGCGCAGTCGCTGGATGACGTCGTCGACCAGCACCGAACGGCGAACGGAGGGGAGAGCCACGGATGGTCCTTCCTGATGGAGAGCGGGTCCGGTCCGAACAGCGAGCAGGAGGCAATCGTACCTTTAAAGGTTGGACGTTAAAGGTCAGACGTTTTATGTTTCCTCCATGCTGTTCACCCGCCGCCCTCCGAACACCGCCTCCCGTCCGGCCTCTGCCCGGCCGATGTCCCCTGGTGCCCGGCCCATGCCCCGTGGCGCCCGGCCCATGTCCCGTGCCGCCGCGACCTGGCTGACCGCCGTCGGTGTCGTCCTGATCGCCCTCAATCTGCGGCTCGGCATCAGCAGCACGTCCGCGTTGCTGGAGCAGCTCCGGGCCGAGCTGGGATTCGGACCGCTCGTCGCTTCGCTGGTCCCGGCGCTGCCCACGCTGTGTTTCGCGGCGGTCGGCGCGACCAGCGCCATGCTGGCCCGGCGCGTGGGCACCGAGCGTGCCGTCCTGCTGGCGCTGGTGGTGCTGTCCGCGGGCCTGGCCGTGCGCGCGGTGCCCCGGACGGGGGCGCTGCTGGCCGGCACCCTGCTGGGTGCGGCGGGGCCGGCTCTGTGCAACGTCCTGCTGCCCGCGGTGGTCAAGGCGCACTTTCCTGCCCGGGTCGCCCTGATGACCGGGGTGTACACCACCACGATGGCGCTCGGCTCGGCCGTCGCGGCGGCCGCTGCGGTCCCCGTCGCCGACCTGGCGGGGGGAGCCTCGGCGGGGCTGGCGGCCTGGGCGCTGCCCGCCGTGCTCGCCCTGGCCGTATGGGCGCTGCGGCCGGGCTCCTGGCGGGCCGCGGCGTGGCGTGCGGACCGCGGCACGGTCTCGGCGTGGAGCGCCGGGCGCACCCGCTTCGGGCTGCTGGTGACCGCGTTCTTCGCCCTGCAGTCCCTCAACAGCTACGCGGTCATCGGCTGGCTGCCCACCGTCCTGTCCGACCACGGGATGAGCCCCGACCGGGCCGGGGTCATGCTGGGGCTGGCGCTGATCGTGGGCGTCCCCTCGACCTTCGTCCTGATGCCGCTCACCAGGACGTCGGCGCGGCTGCGGTCGGCGTTCGTCATGGTCGGCGTCGCGCTGGCGGCCGGGTATCTCGGCCTGCTCTGCGCCCCGTTGGCCCTGCCCGTCCTCTGGGCCGTGCTGACCGGCTTCGGACTGGGCGCGTTTCCGCTGGTCCTGGCCATCATCGGGGCGAGCGGCCGTAGTGCGCAGGAGACCGCGGCGCTGTCGACCTTCTCGCAGAGCACCGGCTACCTTCTCGCCTCGGTGGGCCCCCTGGGCATCGGGCTGCTGCGCTCGGCCACCGGTGGCTGGGGGCTTCCCCTGGCCGTACTGCTCGCGCTCGCCGCACTCCAGCTGTTCGTCGGACTGCGCCTGACCCTGACCCGTACCGAACCGGTAGGCCGGTAGGCCGGTGGGTCCGTAAGCCGCTTCGAAGGCCCGAAGCCCGGAGGCCCGGAGGCCCGAAGCCCGATGGTTCGCAGCCCGCAGGTCGACCCGAAAGGGCCACCCCGTCCTACGAGGTGGCCCCTTCGGCGCGGTGCTTCCGGACCGTGGGGGGTCAGGAGGCGCTGTGCGCGAACTTGGCCGCGAAGCCGAACTGCCACAGGTAGTTGACCTGGCTGCGCTCGTTCGAGTCGGGGTACGGGTTGGTGCAGGACGGGCCGGGGCCGCCGCCCGACATCAGCTGGCTGCACGGGCCGGAGTAGGTGTCCGGAAGGCCGAGCACGTGCCCGGTCTCGTGCGTGGTGACGCGGGTCGAGTCGTACTGCTGGTTCTGCGCGTAGTCCAGGAAGATGTACCCGTTGCCGTGCCCGTCGGTGCTCGCGTACGAGCCCCTGGAGTCATTGCCCTCGTAGTAGGTGAAGTCGGCGTTCGAGCCCTCCTGCAGCCGGACGCTGGACACGGAGCTGTTCCAGATCTGCGCGCTGTTGGCTATCTGGGTACGGAAGCTCGGTGCGTTGGCCGAGCTGTAGACGACGGTGACCGACTGGGCGCCGGGGTTGGCCGCCCGCTTCTCCGCCACGGACTTGGCGACCGCTTCGAAGAACGCCTTGTTCGCGGCGGCGTTCTCGTGCGAGCCGGCGTAGGCGGTGTACCCCGCCCGCGCCTCGGAAGCCGTGCTGGCGGGTGCTGCGGCGGGGGCCGAGGAGGCGGCGATCGCGGGTGCTGTGCCGAGCGCGGCCGCGAGGCCGAAGCCGAGGCCGACCACGGCCGACATGACGGTCCTGGGGTGCTTCATGGGGGGTCTCCTGCCGGTAACCGTTCCGATGAACCCGTCCGATGATCGGACTCGGACGGGTGCGGTACGCAGAGAGTGTCGGGGAGCGGAAGCCGTGGCGGATGATGTCAACCGGCGATAACACCGCCCTATCGCCACGTTCGGTACAGTCGCCGAAGCATCCGCCAACTCCAGGTGAATTAACGGACTTTGATGCGATTGGGGAGTCTGGTGCGAAAGTCGCCCGCCGCCCTACGCTCGACCGCATGGAGCTTGAGGTGAGACACCTCAGGGCGCTGTGCGCCATCGCGGACTCGGGCAGCCTGCACCAAGCCGCCCGTCGACTGGGCGTGAGCCAGCCCTCCCTGACCACCCAGCTGCGCCGGATCGAGAACACCCTGGGCGCCGAACTGTTCAGCCGCGAACGGACCGGCTGCCGGCCGACGTTGCTCGGCCGCGCCGTCCTCAGCCGGGCCCGCCCCCTGGTCGACGGAATGACCGCGCTGGTCAGCGACGCGAAGGCGGAGGCCGACGCGGTCCGGGCCTCCGGGCCGCGGTTGCGCATCGGCTGCACCGCGAGCCGGGTCATCGGAGGCTGGCTGCGCAGGCTGCGGCTCCGGCTGCCCGGCACCGACATCTCGCTGCGGGTCGACGTCTCGGCCCGCGCCCTGCTGCGCGACATCGCGACGGGCGGGCTCGACGTCGCCTTCGTCCACGAGGTCGAGGGCTGCCCGCTGGCCGTCCCGGACGGTCTGGAACAGCGCGTACTCCTGGACCGTGAACCGCAGTTCATCTCCATGGCCAGGGATCATCCGGCCGCCGCCCGGCCCGTCGTCGACCTGGTCGATCTGGCCGGCGACCGGTGGATGGTCGACCCCACGGTGGACGGCGAATGGGACGGGCTGCGCCGGGTGTTCGGCGAGGCCGGCCTCGCGCCGACCGTCCTGCACGGCGACTACCTCACCGCCGCCTCCCTCGTCGTGCTCGGCGAGGCGGTCGCCCCCTGCCAGCCCACCTCCGGGCCGCGCGACGACATGGCGATCCGCCCGCTGCGCGACGACCCCCTGGCCGTACGGCTGCTGCTGGTGTCCCGGCCGGGCACCGACATGACGACGGTGTACGAGGAGCTGGAGGCGGCCTACCGGGAGGCGGCCCGGCGCGCGGCCGGGTATCACCAATGGCTGCTGCGCAACCGCAGCCCGCTCGCCCGCACCCCCTGAAGACCGGGTTCCCGATTCCGCCGAGAGCGAGTACCGGTTCCCAGCGGGCCGCCCGGCGGGCAGAGTCGGACGCATGAGGCTTCTGATGCTGGGCGGGACGGAGTTCGTGGGGCGTGCGGTCACCGAGGCGGCGCTGGCGCGGGGCTGGGAGGTCACGGTGTTCCACCGCGGCCGGCACGCCCCTCCGCCGGGGGTGGCGGAGCTCCTCGGCGACCGCACCGCCGAGGGCGGTCTCGCCGCGCTGGCCGACCCCGGTGAGGTCCCCGGCGGCGGGTACGCCTGGGACCTGGTGGTCGACACCTGGAGCGGTGCCCCCTCGGCCGTACGCGACGCGGCCCGTCTGCTGGCGGACCGGGCCGCCCGGTACGCGTACGTCTCCAGCCGCTCCGTGTACGACCACTCGGTCCCGGCCGGTGCCGCGGAGGAGGACCGGCTGGTGGCCGGTGCCTCGCCCGACGCGGGCGGGGAGGTCTCGTACCCGCTGGCCAAGCGCGGCGGTGAGCTGGCCGCGCTCGACGCCTTCGGCGACCGGGCCCTGTTCGCCCGCGCGGGGCTGATCCTGGGCCCCTGGGAGAACATCGGCAGGCTGCCCTGGTGGCTGGGGCGGATCGCCCGCGGCGGACCCGTACTCGCCCCGGGCACACCGGACGTGGCGATTCAGTACATCGACGCCCGCGACCTCGCGAACTGGCTGCTGGACGCGGCCGGCAGCGGTCTGCACGGGCCGTACGACCTGGTCGGCCGGGCGGGCCACGCCACCATGGGGCAACTGCTGGACGCCTGTGTGCGTGCCACCGGATCCGACGCCGAACTGCGCTGGACACCCGCGGAGAAGATCCTCGCGGCCGGCGTGGAGCCATGGACCGATCTGCCGGTCTGGCTGCCGCCGGGCGAGCTGTACGAGGCGATCCACGGGGGCGACGTCAGCAGGGCGTACGCGACCGGACTGCGCTGCCGCCCGGTCGAGGAGACCGTCGCCGACACCTGGAAGTGGCTGGAGGAGCTGGGCGGGGTGGCCCCGCATCGGCCGGACCGACCCGCGGTCGGCCTGGATCCGGCGAAGGAGGCGGAGCTGCTGGCGGGCGAGATCTGAGGCTCCGCCAGGGCCGTCGTCGACGCGCCGCCCCGGTGCCGCCCCGAGTGTTCGGGGCCATCGGGGTGGTTCGGGCGTGGCATTCATGTCATTTGGTAGGCAAAGCTGCATATTGCCCTTTATGGCAACACGTGCGCGTAAGCGCGGAAACGGTATCCGGGCGACGGTGGCGATGACGGCCGCCGCGGCGATGGTGGGCACGATGGCGTCCATCGCTCTCGCCGACCCACTGCCCGGCGGGCTCGGCCCGTGTCTGGGCGGCGACTGCCCGACGACCTGGCCCGATCTGAACAACGGGCCGGTGACTCATCACGACAGCAACATCAATGTCTTCGTCGGCGGCGACTTCCTGGTCCGGGAGGCCGCTGCCGAGGCCGAGGGGAAGATCGTCACCCTCGGACGGTTCGACATGAACAAGCGCGAGGGTGCCTCGCAGATCTACAACGTCGGCGTGGCGGGCGTGGGTTCACGGGTGCCGCCTCCCGACGAATCCGACTACCTGACCGTGGGCGGACCCCTGACCGTCGCGAACGGACAGCGGCTGCTCGCCGAGGAGGGGACGAACCACGGTGTGGTCAAGTACGCCGGGACCGTCGGCGGAACGGTGATCCCGGCGCCGGTCCACGCCCCGGACGCCACCGACCCGTACACGGCACTGCGCGACGAACTGACCGCGGCCAGCCACTGCTACGCGTACGACGACAACCAGGACCACCGCCGCCCCGCCACGGGCACCGTGGCCGACTCCGGTTTCGGCACCGTCTTCACCGGTGACGGCACCTCGCCGCTCCAGGTGTTCGCCGTGGACGCCGATCTGGTCTCGGCCCGGGGCGGCCAGCAGGACATCACGTTCCACGCGATTCCGGACGGCGCGACGGTGCTCGTCAACGTCTACGGGAGCAGCCGCGAGATCAGCACGCTGATGGGTTCGCTGCCGCAGGCCGGACTCCGCGAGCGCCTGCTGTGGAACTTCCCGGACGCCACCGAGGTCGGGCTGCACGGCACCGGGCAGTTCCAGGGCAGCGTGCTGATCGGCCGGCAGTCCAGTACCGCCACCCTGGACATGAGCGGCACCAACGGCCGTTTCTACACGGCCGGTTCGCTGACCCACACCTCGGCGGGCCAGTCGGGCGGCCAGGAGCTGCACGCATACCCCTTCGACGGTGACCTGCCGACCTGCGGCGAGGAGCCGACGCCGACGCCGACTCCGACTCCGACGGACACCCCGACCCCGACCCCGACGGACACGCCCACGCCGACGCCGACTCCGACGGACACGCCGACCCCGACCCCGACTCCGACGGACACGCCGGACCCCAGCCCGAGCCACTCGCCGGGACCGAAGCCCACACCGACCCACAGCCGGCCGGACAAGCCCCATCCCGGAGGGGAGCTCCCGCACACGGGCGCGCGCGGCGGTGAGTGGATTCTCGGCGGTATCGCCGCCACTCTGCTCGTGGTCGGAGCGGCGGCCACGCTGATGGCCCGGAGGGCCCGCCGGCGCGGTTAGTTTTGGCCCATGGCCGAACTGCTGCTGCACCTCACCGAAGGCCCCCTGTGGGAGGCGGCCCGCGGGATCGGGACGTACGAGATGTCCACCCGCGGCCGCACCCTGCACGAAGAGGGCTTCATCCACTGCTCGCTGCCGCACCAGCTCCCCGGCGTGGCCGAGATGCTGTACGGCGCCGGGAGCGGGGCCGGGACCGGCGACCAGGAACTCGTGGTCCTCGTCATCGATCCCGGCCGGCTCCCGGTGCCCGTACGGTACGAGCCCGTCGCGCCCGGTGGCGAGGAGTTCCCGCACATCTACGGCCCCGTCCCGGTGGACGCGGTCGTGGAAGTACGCCCCTGGCCGCGCAAGGAAGGCGATCCCGCATGAACAACCCACCCCCCACCGGCCCGGAGCACCCGGACGCCCCCATCGTCGCCGTCACCGGTGCGAGCGGCGCCGTCGGCGGCCGGGTCGCGCAGCGTCTGGCACGGGCCGGCGTGCCCGTGCGGCTCCTCGGCCGCGACCCGTCCCGGCTGCCCGAACTGCCCGGCGCCGTCGCCGCACCGCCGGCCCCGTACGGCGACGGCGAGGCGATGCGCCGCGCCCTGGCCGGGGCGCACACGCTGTTCCTCGTCTCGGCGCACGAGAGCCCGTACCGGGTGCGTGAGCACACGACGGCCGTGGACGCGGCGGTCGCCGTGGGCGTCGAACGCATCGTGTACGTCTCGTTCCAGGGCGCCGCGCCGGACGCCACGTTCACCTTCGCCCGGGACCACTGGCACACCGAGGCGCACATCCGTGCCGCCGATGTCCGGTACACCTTCCTGCGCGACAGCCTGTACCTGGCCGGGATCCCGGCGATGACCGGTGCCGACGGGGTGCTGCGCGGCCCCGGTGGCGACGGCCGGGTGGCGGCGGTGGCGCACGACGACATCGCGGACGCCGCGGTCGCCGTCCTGCTGGCCGACACCGAGAGCGCCGACACCCGCTACGACGGGATCACCTACGACCTCACCGGTCCCGAGGCGTTCACCCTCGCCGAGGCCGCCGAGGAGCTCGGCCGGGTCACCGGCCGGACCATCGGCTACGTGGCGGAGACCCGGGAGGAGGCCTACGCCTCCCGGGCCCAGTACGGTGCCGAGGACTGGGAGGTGGCGGGCTGGGTGACGTCGTACGAGGCCATTGCTGCCGGCGAGATGGCCACGGTCTCGGACGCCGTACCGGACCTCACCGGGCATCCGGCGACGAGCCTGGCCACGTTCCTGCGGGAACACCCGGACTGCTACCGACATCTGCTGACGACCGGCTGACCCCGACGGGCCGGCTTCGGCGGACCGATCCCGGCGGGCCGCCTTCGACCGGCCGACCCCGGTGGGCCGGCTTCGATGGACCGACCCCGTGGCGGGTGGCGACGGGGAGGAAGAGAGGCTCGCGGTCATGCGTACCCGGACTCCGTGGGGCCCCTGGGATCCGGCCCCGCCGGGCGAGGTCGCCCGCCTCTTCGCGTCGCTGCGTGTCCCCTGGTGGATCGCCGGGGGGCACGCCGTCGAGTTCGCCGTGGGGCATGCCTTCCGGGACCACGCCGACATCGACGTGCTGCTGCTCCGCCGCGACCAGCTCGCCGCCCAACGAATCCTGGCGGGCTGGGAGTGGTGGGCCGCGGACCCGCCGGGCACCCTGCGCCCCTGGCTCCGGGGCGAGGTCCTGCCGCCGCACGTGCACGACATCTGGTGCCGCCCCGGCCCCGCCGAGCCCTGGCGCGTCCAGCTCATGCTCGACGACACGGAGGGCGGCGACTGGCTGTTCCGCCGCGATCCCCGCATCCGCCTGCCGCTGGACCGGCTCGGCCGCCTCACCGCGGACGGCGTTCCGTACCTCTGCCCCGAGGTGCAGCTCCTGTACAAGGCGGGGACTCCGCGCCCCAAGGACGAGCAGGACTTCGCCGAGGCGCTGCCGGTCCTCGACGCGGACCAGCGCGCCTGGCTGACCGGGGCCCTCGCCCTGGCCGAGGGCGCCGGGCACCCGTGGGCGGTCCGCCTGCGCGCCCGCCCGGCGGGTTGACGGGGCGCGAACCGCGGGGCGCGAACCGTCGGGCGCGAACCGCCGGGCGGGGGCGGCCGGGAACGAACCGTCGGGCGGGGAAGGCCGGTTCGCGCGTCAGTTCACGTACGCGCCCGCGCGTGCCGCCGCCTCGGCGGCCCCCGCGGCCCGGTCCGCCGCCGCCTCGTCGACCGGGTCGCCGCTGGCCAGCAGCCGGTAGTAGAGCGGCGCCGACACGGCGCGGATCACCTCGTCGGCGTCGGTGCCCGCGGGCAGTTCGCCCCGCTCGACGGCCTCGGTGACGCAGCCGGACCACTCCTTGATGCGGATCGCGTAGAACCGGTGCAGTGCCTCGGCGGTACGCGGATCGCAGGTGGCCGCGGCGATCACGGACCTGAAGAGCGCGCCCTGCCGCGGATCGGAGAGGGTCGTGGCCACCAGCCGGGCATTGGCCCTGAGGTCCTCGGGCAGCGAGCCCGTTTCGGTACGGGGCGAGGACTGTTCGGCCATGTCGTCGAGCAGGTCCGCGATCAGGCCGGTGGGGGTGGACCAGCGTCGGTAGACGGTCGTCTTGCCGACCTCCGCGCGGCGCGCGACATCGGTGAGGTCCAGCCGGTCGAAGCCGTGCTCGGCCAGGGCGTCGCCCGCCGCCCGGAGGACCGATTCACGGACCCGGGCGGTACGGCCACCGGGCCGCACGCGGCCGGGCTCTACGCTGCCGGCTTCCGCGCGGCTGGTCTCCACACGGCTGGTCTCCACGCGGGGAGGCCCGGCAGGGCCGGGCCCCGCGTTGCCGGGCTCCACACCCGCAGAACCCTCAGAAGCAGAACCCTCAGAAGTCATAACGGGCCTCCAGTTCCATTAATAACCCTTCCCCTGCTACGGTGACTCCACCCTAACGGAACCGCAGTCCCGTTAGAACCTCTCCGTGGAGGACCCCATCATGTCCGCACCCAGCCAGGCCCCCGCTCCGAGCGGCACGGCCGCCGCTCCCGCCGCTCCCGCCGCCACCTCGTCCGGAATCCGTATGACCGGGCGGCAGAAACTTGTCCTGACGCTCCTCCTCGGCGCCCAGTTCATGATCGCCGTGGACTTCTCGATCCTGAACGTCGCACTGCCGGTCGTCGGTGCGGGGCTCGGCTTCTCCCTCTCCCATCTCCAGTGGATCGCCACCGCGTTCGCGCTCGCCGCCGCCGGCTTCACGCTGCTCTTCGGCCGCATCGCGGATCTCGTCGGCCGCAAGCGGCTCTTCCTCGCCGGCATGGTCGTCCTCGGTCTTTCCTCCGCCCTCGGCGGTCTCGCCGCCTCGCCCGAAGTGCTGTTGGTGGCAAGAGTGTTGCAGGGACTCGCGACGGCGGCCGTCACTCCGGCCGGGCTCGCGCTGCTGACCACCGCCTTCAAGGAGGGCCCCCTGCGGGAACGCGCCCTGGGGCTCAACGGGGCACTGATGTCCGCCGGATTCACCGCCGGGGCCATCCTCGGCGGCCTGCTCACCGATCTGCTCTCCTGGCGCTGGGCGTTCTTCATCAACGTGCCGGTGGCCGCCCTGGTCGTCTTCCTCGCCCCGGCCGTCATCACCGACTCGCGGCCCGCCGAGCGCCCCCGGCTCGACGTCCCCGGAGCCGTGACCGTCACCGGCGGTCTGCTCCTCCTCGTCTACGGGCTGACGCAGGCCGGCGAGTCCGGCTGGACCGGGCCCACCACCCTGGCGGCGCTCCTCGCCGGGCTCGTGCTCCTCGTCGCCTTCCTGGCGGTCGAGAAGCGGGCCGCGGCACCGCTGGTCCCCGTGCACATCCTGAAGCGGCGCAGCGTCATCTGGGGCAACACCGCCGGTCTGATCGCCTTCGTCACCGAGACCTCGCTGGTCTTCCTGCTCACCCTCTACCTTCAGGAAGTCCTCGGCTACTCGCCGCTCGCCACCGGTCTCGCCTTCGGAGTCCTCGGCATCGGCACCGTGGTCGGCGGCACCCTCGGCGGCCGTGCCGTCGGGCGGTTCGGGAACCGTAGGACCATCGTCGCCGGCGGGGTAGTCCAGGCCGTCGCCACCTTGTCCCTGGTGGCGCTCGGAACGTCGGGGGAGTGGATCGCGCTCCTGCTGGTCGCCACCTTCGTCGGAGGCATCGGCAACATGCTGATGATCGTCGGCTTCATGGTCACCGCGACCTCCGGCCTTCCCGACGAGGAGCAGGGCCTGGCCACCGGCCTCGCCACCATGACCCAGCAGGTCGGCATCACCGTTGCCTGCGTCCTGCGTCCTGCGTCCTGCGTCCTGCGTCCTGCGTCCCGTGTCCCCGTGTCCCCGTGTCCCCGTGACACCGTTTTCCGTTTCCCGTTTCCCGGCGTGTCTCAGCCCTCGTCGTGGGCCCTGCGCAGCGCGGCGATGTCCAGCTTCTTCATGGTCAGCATCGCCCGCGTGGTCCTGGCGGCCTTCGCCCCGTCCGGATCGGTGGCCAGTGCCAGCAGCACCTCGGGCACGACCTGCCAGGAGAGGCCGTACCGGTCCTTCACCCAGCCGCAGGGCCCCTCCTCGCCCCCGTCGGTGAGGGCGCCCCAGTAGTAGTCCACCTCGGCCTGGTCCGCGCAGCGGATCTGGAACGAGACGGCCTCGTCGAACGTGAACTCCGGACCGCCGTTCAGCCCGACGAACTTCTGGCCGTTCAGCTCGAACTCGACCGTCATCACCGATCCGGCGGGCCCCGGCCCCGCCTCGTTGTAGCGGGCGATCCCGCCGAGGCGGGAGTTCTTGAAGACCGAGACGTAGTACTCCGCCGCCTCCTCTGCCTGCCCGTCGAACCACAGACATGTGGTGAAGCCCTCGGTGGTCATCGCTGTCTCCCCTCGTGTACGCAGCCCCGTCGCCTGCGCAGGTCCACACATACCGACCGGCCCCGTCCCGAAAAATCATCGCTGTACTGGAGGTAACCCAAGGGGGACAGGTGTCGGCCGACTTCATATGGTCCCTGGGCATGGCTCGAAATCGCCTCGGCGACACGGCTGCACCGCACACCTGGGTCTTTCGTCCGGATGTCATACCCAGGTCCGACCCCGAGGTCCGGGTCCTGGTCCGATGCCCCCACCGGGGGAGCGGCGGCATCGTCGGGGCATGACGAACCGAACGGCCCCCAGGGGCACCCCCGCAACCGCCGTCGACGCCCGGCTGCGCGCCCTGCTGCCGGTGGAGCCGATGGGCACAGCCGGATTCACCGGACGCTGGACGGGCGGCGCCGCCATGGTGCTCGGCCCGGTCCTGCTGCTGGCCGGAGCGCTGCTGCGCGTCCGCTTCCACTTCTTCTACCCCGACCAACTCGCCGCGTACGAACGGCACCCCACGCTGGTGGCCACGGCGTACGGGCTGTTCGCCGCCGGGAGTGTGCTGCTCTGGCCCGCCGTGGCCGTGCTCGCCACCCGGATCGGGAGCCGCAGCCCGGGATGGGGTCTGTGGGGCGGGGTCCTGGCCGTCCTCGGGCTGTTCGCCCGTGCCTTCCACGCGGGGGTGGACCACCTGGCCTTCCAGCTGGTGCGGTCCCGTGGCGCCGATGCCGCCACCGAGGCCGTGACCGCCGGCTACGGCGCCTTCCATGTCTTCGCCGCGCTGAACCTCGCCGTTCTCGCTGGCTGGGTCGTACTCGCGCTCGGCGCGTGGCGCACCGGGGTGCTCGGGCCGGTGCGGGCGGTCGCCCTCGGCCTGACGGCGGCGCTGCCCCTGGGCGTTCTCAAGGGCACCACGCCGATGTCGCTGGTGGCCCTGGCCGGGCTGTGCGTCGCGCTGGTGCCGTCCGGTCTCGGCCTGCTGCGCGAGGCGCCGCGGCCCGGCCGGGCGGTCGTGCTGCGCTGGGCCGGGCTGACGGCGGTGACGATCGTGTCCATGGCGCTGATCGGGCAGGCCGGCTGAGTGCGCCCGTACGGATATCGTCGAACCATGGTCCCCACGGCCGGCCACCGCCGTCTGCAACTCCAACTCTTCGACCTCGCGGTGGCGTTGTCGCTGACCGCCGTCTATGCCGGCTTCGTGCGGATGGGCCCCGGCGACGGCCAGGCGCACTACGCCGGGCCGCTCTGGACGGGGTACCTGATCGCCGCCGCGGTGGGCCTGCCCGTAGCCGTACGCCGTCGCCGCCCGCTTCTCGTGCTGGCGGTCGTCGTCGCCGCGCTGGCCGCCGCCTCGCTCCTGGACATCGTCCGGGAGCCGTACGCGGCGGCCGGATTCGCCGCCTACCTGGTCGGCCTCGCCGAACCCGCCCGGCGCTCCGTACCCGCGCTGGCCGTCGCGCTGACGGTGGCGGGCGGCGCCGTCTACCTCGGCGAAGCGGTGGTCACCCCGGCCGAGGACCCGTGGGGGGCCGTGGGAGTGGCCGGGCTGGTGGTGCTGGTGATCGGCGGTTCCTGGGGCGCGGGCTCCACGATGCGCGGGCGCCGGGCGGCGGCCCTGCGGCACGAGCGGCGCCGCTCGGAGCGCGCTGTGGAGGAGGAACGGCTCAGGATCGCCCGCGAGTTGCACGACATCGTCTCGCACAACCTGAGCCTCATAGCCGTCAAGGCGGGGGTCGCCGGACATGTCGCGGACGCCGATCCGCAGGAGGCGAAGGACGCGCTGAAGATCATCGAGGAGACGAGCCGGTCCGCGCTGGCCGAGATGCGGCGCACACTCGGCGTACTGCGCGGCCAGGGAGCGTCCTTCGGAGCGGATGCGCCTGCCGGCCGGGGCGCGTCACCGGGGCCGGACGCGCCGCTCGGCCCGGTTCCGGACCTCGGCAGCCTGGACGAGCTGGGCGTCGAGGCCGGGCGGGCGGGGACGGACATCCGCTTCGCGGTCCACGGTACCCAGGGGCTGGCCGAGGGGGTGCGGCTGACCGTCCACCGGATCGTCCAGGAATCCGTCACCAACGTCGTACGGCACGCCTCCCCGACCCGCTGCCGGGTCACGGTCGCGGCGGACGCGCGCGAGATCCGTATCGATGTCGTCGACGAGGGCCCACCGGCGGGCCGCAGCCGGCCCGGCAGCGAACTGCCCGGTGGACACGGCCTGTTGGGGATGCGGGAACGGGCCATGATGTACGGGGGCAGCTTCGAGGCGGGCCCCCGTCCGGAGGGCGGCTTCGCGGTGTCCGCCCGGCTGCCGATCGACGGGGAGCGGAACACATGACCGACGAGGCGCCGGCCCGGGGGCCGGCCGCGGAGGACCCGCCGCCGGTCCGGGTGCTGGTCGCGGACGACCAGGCCATGGTGCGCGGCAGTTTCCGCGTACTGGTCGACCACACGCCGGGCATGACGGCGGTGGGGGAGGCGGCGACCGGCGCGGAAGCCGTCGAACTGGCCCGCCGCGAACGGCCGGACGTGGTGCTCATGGACATCCGGATGCCGGAACTCGACGGCATCGAGGCCACCCGCCGCATCTGCGCGGACCCCGGCACATCCGGCGTCCGCGTCCTGGTCCTCACCACCTTCGACCTGGACGAGTACGTCTACGCCGCGCTGCGCGCCGGAGCCACCGGCTTCCTGTTGAAGGACACCCCGCCGGCCGACGTCCTCACCGCCATCGGGGTGGTCGCCGCGGGTGAGTCACTGCTCGCGCCCTCGGTGACGAGCCGCCTGATCGCGGAATTCGCCCGCCGTCCGGAGCCGGGCCGGCCACCGGCCCGTTCCCTGGACGGGGTCACGGACCGGGAGCTGGAGGTGCTCGGCCTGATCGCGCGCGGCCTGTCCAACACGGAGATCGCGCAGCACCTCCATCTGAGCCAGGCCACGGTCAAGACACACATCGGCCGCCTGCTCGCCAAGCTTCGGGCGCGCGACCGCGCCCAGCTCGTCATCGTCGCCTACGAGACCGGACTGGTCGACGCCCGGAGGCGTCACGCATGACGCATGACGCGCTCAGCCGATTCCACCGACCACACCGACCACACCGACCACAACAACTCCATCGATTCCGGTGAGTCTCAGATATCGGCCTTGGGGTCCGCCGGACCGAGGTATCGCACGGCGGTCCGTTCGGCATGCGGACCGAGCAGCCCCCGCAGCTCCTCCGCCGCGTCCCTGACGAGGTCGCCGTCGTGGTCGGCGCGGAGGGTTTCGAGTACGAAGACGACGCGGTCGGAGTCCTCGGTGACCCGGGTGCGGTGGGCGTCGCGGTGGTTCCAGTGCCGGGTCAGGACCCCGGTGGCGTCCGCGTAGACGATCTCGCCGGGCTTGGGGTTCTCCACGGTGCCGGGCTCGCCGAGCGGGGTGAACTCCTCGCCGCCGTCCGCGTACCGGATGTCGACGTCACCGTCGACGTGGGCCAGGTCGAAGGCCCCGGCGGGCAGACCGTGACGGACGGAGACGGCGTTGTAGGAGTCGACGGCCGGGTTGATGCGGGGCAGGGTGCCCCGCTTGGCGAAGCGGCGGCCGAGCGCGTCGACGCTGGGCCGGATGCGGCGCGGGTTGGTACCGAAGGAACGGTAGGCGGTGTGCCACGCCTCGATGCGCGGGTCGGTCTCGTTGGCGGGCTGCCAGACACCGTCGGCGAGCCGCTGCTCCAGATCCTCCAGGGCGGCGGCGGTGTCGGGCCAGGGCTCGCGGCCGCGCAGGCCGGTGGCGGTGACCAGGGCGATGAGGGCGCCGGGGAAGGCGTCGGTGACGGCGGGGGCGATGCGGAAGGCGGGCATGGGAGGAGTTTCCGTTTCTCGGGTACGCGGGTGCTTCGGGATCAGGTCAGGGCAAGGAGGCCGACGGCGACGGCGGCGGTGCCCAGGCCGACGAGCTGGCCGCGGTGGATGCGCTCGGCGAGCACCCCGCGGGCGAGCAGGACCGTGCCGGCCGGGTAGAGCGCCGTTATCACTGCGACGACGGTCAGGTCCCCGCTGCGGGCGGCGAGCAGGAACATCAGGTTCGCCAGCGAGTCCAGGACACCTGCGGCGGCCGACATCGCGTAGGCGGGCCGCTCGGAGCCGAGCCTGCGGTACAGCAGCCCGGCGGCGGCCAGGGTGACGGTGGAGGAGACCGCCCGGCCGATGATCAGCGGAGCCACGCCGCTGTCGGAGGGCGCCTGGTGCAGGAAGATCAGCTGGAGGGCTATGGCGGCGCCCGCGCCGAGGGCCAGCAGCAGCGCGGTACGGGACGGGCGCGCGGACCCGGCGCCGTGCCCGGCGCTGACCAGTACCACCGCGAACAGCGCCAGGGGCAGGCCCACCAGCCCGGCGGCCCCCAGATGCTCGCCCTGGAGCAGCCCCACGCCGACCGGCAGCGCGGCGGAGACCAGCGCGGTCACCGGCGAGAGCACGTTCATCGGGCCGATCGCCAGGGTGCGGTAGAGCAGCGCGAACGCGGCGGCGGAGACGACCCCCGACGCCGCACCCCAGCCGAGGGCGCCGACGCTGAACGAGGCCCCGAGCACCGGCCACAGCAGCAGCTCGACCGCGAGCGAGGCCGGGGCGGCGATCATCACGGTACGCAGAACGTGGGCCTTGCGGGCACCGAGACCGCCGAGGAAGTCGGCGCACCCGTATGCGAGTGAGCTGCCCAGAGCCAGAAGCAGAGCGATCACGGCACATCCCTTACCATCATTGGAACGACCGCACCGTACAACGGATCGACCGGTCGGTGTCAACCAAACGACCGCACGGTTCAATCCAGTAGTCCGTGGCGGGGATGGAGATCAGATGGCCGAGACGGCCGCAGCCCTGCGGACGGTCGCCCACAACGTCAGGGCGGCCCGGACCCGCGCGGGCCTTTCCCTGGACGAGCTCGGCCGGCGCGCCCAGGTCAGCAAGGGGGCCCTGGTGGCGCTGGAGAGAGCCCAGGGCAACCCCAACCTGGCCACCCTGGTCCGGCTGGCCGACACCCTCGGCATCTCGGTCTCCGCGCTGATGCAGGGCCCGTCCGAAGGCCGCGTCCGTGTCGTGGCCGCCGAATCCGTCACGCCCCTGTGGACCGGAGCGCGGGGCGGCGAGGCCCGGCTCATGCTCACGACCTCGGGCCCGGCCCCGGTGGAGATCTGGCGCTGGCGACTGGAACCGGGCGAGGAATACCCCAGCCACCCCCACCAGGCCGGGGTCACCGAGACCATCAGCGTCACCGCCGGCCGGATGACCCTGATCGTCGACGGCACGGAGCACCCCGTCGAGGCCGGACAGACCGCCACTTTCGACGGCGACCTGTCCCACACGTACCGCGGCTCCGGCTCCGGCACCTGCCACCTGATCATGACGGTCCACCTGCCGTCGGGCCCCAACCCTGCAGCCTGATCGAACGCGACGCGACAGCCGGTTCAGGCGCGTGCCGCTCCGCCGCGGCGCCCCAACGGCAGATGTGCTCGCTGGGATGGGTCCGGGCGGAGACGATGGTGTGATCGAGCAGCTCGTGGAGGTGCTGCGGGTACGCCGCGCGTGCGGTGGGAAGGTTCAGCAGGACCCGAAGACGGGTCTGCGGATCGGTGCTCCGGGCAAAGACCCGCATCGATTCCTCCAGCCATGAATCCACCACGTCCCGACACTCGTCCAGGGCGGGATCACGGCTTCCGCTCGGCTCGTACGCCGGAGACCGGTCCGCGCTGAGCGGCAGTGGGCGCAGTACCAGGCCCGCACGGCCCCCGCCCGTTCGGCGTCCGAGCCCGTCCGCAGGCGGTCGACCAGCGCCGCCAGCACCCTGCGGCGTCCGAACACGTAGAGCGCCGGCTCGACGAACCAGCGGCAGAAGCTCGGAACCGTCCCCGGCGCCGCCATCAGCGCGGCGAAGGCCTCCTTGGGCAGCACGACACGTTCGAGCAGCGGCTTTCGCACCGCATGGGCCAGGTACCGGGCACGCCGCTCCTCCGGCTCTTCCGGCACCGGGGCGGTGTTCTCGATGCCGAGCAACCGCGCCACCTCCGCCGCGCAGGCCAGGAATGAGCGGGCTTCCGTACTGCTTCGGTCTTCTTCAACAGCCACCGCAGAATTCTGAACCGCCCGCGACCTGACCGGCAGACACGGAAAAGCCCGCACCCGGACCGCCACGGGCGCCGGGTTCGGCGGCCTGCGGGCCGGGTGCGGGTGGGGAGACCGAGCGGTCGAAACGAGTGCCGGTCAAGGAAGCGTGACCGAGGGTCAGGCCTTCTTGGTCTCTAGCAGTGTCCCGGATCGGTGACCTGCGGCAATGTTCCTTCACGGCGCACTTAATTTCGCTCCCACTCATCGAGAAGCATTGCCAAACGCGTTGTGTGCTCGCAGAGCTCTTGGCCCAGCGTAGTGAAGTCGTGCGCCGGGTAATATTCCTCGACCAGCCCGTAATACGGCAAGGTCAAAGACAGCCGGGGTGTAACCCGTTCCTCGGGGGTGTAGTGAACGAGCGTGTTACGGAAGCCTCGCCCCTCTGCGTGCAGGACAGTGGCGCTCGACTTATGACTCAGGATGGCGTTCAAGAGGACTAGGGATCTGCTGTTCAGTTTGCTGCTGTACTCGGCCTTAAGTTCAGTGAGACTTGAGAGCACGTGGTAAAGCGTAATGAACCTGAGTTTGAGCATGGTTTCGGCCGAAGCGGCTGTCCGGTCAGCCGACAGCATTACGTCGAGAAAGTTAAGCGAGCATTGAAATGCAGATAGTGATGCCGTTAGTTCATCTGACAGGGCCGGATCGAAGAGGCGCTTGAAGTATCGCTCAGACCGCCGGTCCCTGCTCTTGAGCTCTCCGAATCTCATGGTTGTCATGAACGACGGTCCGTGCCACGGCAGTAACTCGGTTGCCTGGTCCACATAGCGCGCTTGGGACTCGGCCACGGTCATGAGAGCGCGGCCGATGGCAGGGATGTCGGACGTAGCAATGGTGGGGATGCCCATGAAGAAACTGGCCACCTGATTTGTCGTTACTAGCCGACCTCTGTACCGCCACTCACCAAGGTCGGTTTCCAGCACTCTGGCCGGTGGAAACCAGGTGTTGTTGAGGAACCTCTTTCGACCGGCGGAGATGATCGCTGCGAAGTCACCGAGGACGCCGGAGTGGCCAACCTTGGATCCATCGAACAGCTTGACGCTGTGTCGCGCTTTCTCGATCACGGCTTCGTTGTTGTAAGCCAAGAGCGCTGCTCGCTGCGGGTCGATGACCTTTAGGGTCCTATGCGACTCGTAGATGAAGAGCGAGAGGTAGTTATTCATGCAGAATGCCGGAATGGCCGAGTTTTTCTGGTCTGCAAGTATGCTCCCGAGGAAGCGGCGAGCGAACATGAGGTCGCTTTCGAGGAGCTTGGTGGCTATAACGTTCTTAAGGCTGGCACTCGTGCTCATTCAAGGTCCTTTTGGCGATACTTGTTGATCGGGTTGGGCTGCCCGCTAGTTGGTTCGCGGATGAACCTAAATCGGCTGCGAGGAGCAGGTGTCCAAACCGTGTATCCGCCGTTTCGGCTGACTGTTTTGAGCCACTGGGGGGGCTGGGGTAGCGCGCGGTGACGGACCACTGTGTGTCGCCGTCTCTCACGAAACGTCCAGTTTGAACCTTTTATCTCAAGCTCCACCCGGGCGCACGAACTGGACTTCCTATCCCCATCCGTCGAGAGACACTTCCGGGCCATCTGCGAGGTAATGGTGTAGGGCGCTGGAGGTTGTTCCCACGAAGGCGTCAGGGATGGCGTCGGCGTCGACCCAGCGAACCTGGGAGTGCTTGTGAGGTTCGCGGTTTTCGGGTTCGCCGGTCCATTCGTGGGTGGCGAACACGACCGTGAGGAATCCATTGGGGGACTCAACGCCCCAGGCTCCGTGAATGACGTGCGCGACCTTGAGGGACTCGGGCTTCACCGTGAGGCCGGTCTCCTCGTAGAGCTCGCGGACTGCCGTCTCGGTGATGGGCTCGCCCGGTTCGCTCTTGCCGACGGGCAGGTCCCACATCCCTTGGGCGAACTTCGCATTCTCGCTGCGCTGGAGAAGCACGACGCGGTTGGTGGCCTTGTCGTAGACGATGACGGCCGCAACCAGCAGCGTCATCGAGTCGAGCGCCGGATCGAGGGCTGGAGGGCGATTGTCGGTCTGCTGAGCCACGGGGTTCCCTTCGTCGGGCGGGTTGTTGGGCATGTTAGGCGAGGGCCTCGCGGGCTCGGCGGGCGAGATCTGTGGCTCCGGGGACGCGGCGACGCTGGTAGATCGCGAGCGTCGAGCGGATCGAGGTGATCGCCTTACGGGTGCGGTCGGAGGTCATGCCCTCCATGAGGACCAGGGCCTGGGTCCAGGCCGCGACCGCTTCGTCCGCTCGGGCCTGGGAGGCGAGGCTGTCGCCGAGGTCGGCGTGGGTGAGGGCGTGGACGCGCTTGTACTTCTCCGGGTCCCAGCGGGTGAGGGCGTCGCGGTGCTGCTGTTCTGTTCCGATGTGGTCGGCGAGGTCGGTCAGGGTGCGTGCGGTGTGGCTGGCCACGGTGCCAGCGGCGGGGCCGCTGACGCGGGAGAAGCTGGGCTGGGGACCGTCCTTGCGCAGGAGGGCGTCTTCGGCGGCGAGGAGAGCACGCGCGGCCAATGGGTTCTCGCCGACCGCTGCGTAGGCGCGGGCGTGCGTGATGTGGAGGAGCGCTTCCGTCTGACCGTCGACGTGGCCGAGGCCGCGGGCGAGCGCGCCTTTGACGAGGTCCACGCAGTGGTGGGGTTGCTTGAGGCTGAGGGACTGATGGGCGAGGGCGCGCATCATCCAGGCGGCATGGCCGTGGGGGTCGGCTTCGCAGGCGAGCTGGTAGCCGACCTGGTAGTAGCGCTGGGCGGCGCCTTCGTGGCCGAGGTCGTGGTGCTTCCACCCTGCGAGGTAGGCGAGTTCGGCGACGGCGCCGAAGGCGGCCTGGCGTAGAACTTCTGTGGCAAAGCGGCCGCGCAGCATGGGGGCTGCTGTGTCGGCGAGGTACGCGGTGACTGTGGTCAGGCCGTGCCCGCCGCCGAGCCGTTCGTCGGCGGCGCTGAAGGCTGCCGTGATCTGTCGTACGACGTCGATGTCGTCGCTGCCGACGAGGGAGCGGGCGGTGCGGGCGCGGAGCATCCGCGAGGTGGCTTCGTGGTCGTGGAGGAGCGGCATGGCCACGCCGGCCGTGGTGAAGGCGGCGATGGCGAGGAAGCGGCGGCGCTCGACGTCCGCGCGGCCGAGATCGGTGACCGCGGTGACGGGGTCGGTGTCCGGTGGCGACTCCGTGTCGGGTGAGTGGAGGCCGAGCTCGGTTCGGGTGACGACGCGGCCCAGCCGCCGTGAGAGGGCTTCGGCGAGGTACTGGCCTGCCTGGCCGGACGGCGTGCGGGCACCGCCCACCCAGTGGGAGATGGCCGACTTGTTGGTCTGGAGCAGTTCGCCGTTCTCGGCAGCGATGCGGCGTACGTCCTTGGCGAGCGCGTCGTACGTGCACCCGGCGGCGTTGATCGTGTCGCGCAGGCGGGAGTTGGCGCTGGTCGGTGTCGGCACGATCGCCTCCGCTCCGGATCCGTAAACCGTGTATACCGCTTGACCTCGGTCACACCGTACCCACTCTGCGTAGCGGGCGGTTCACTTGTCGACAGCCGCCCCACTCACGGCATCGCCGGCCGGGCGGCTCCCAAGTTCCGTACGCACTAACGGGTTCGGGCATTCCTATGCCTCGGCCCGGACGATCAGAGACGGAGACACGGTGACCACCATCGACACCGCGACCATCACGGTCGAGCTGCCCGACGCTTTCGACCCGCGCTGGAATCGCCTGCCCGGCATCCAGGTGGACGGCCGGCGTATCACCATCGATCCGGCCGAGTATTTCTTCCGCTTCGAGTCCAGCACCTGGCTCGTCGCCGACTGGGAGTTGGTGAAGGCTCAGCTCCTGGACGTGGACGAGACGACCGAGAGCGCGGTGGAGCAGCTCGCGCTCGACTTCATCAAGAACCGCGGCGAGTCCACCTCCGACGCGGCCCGCGTGCTGGCCACCGCGTACGAGGTGTACGCGCACCTGTTCCGGGAGGAGCACCTCGCTGGCCTCGGTCTGCCGCAGATCACCGCCGACCACCTGCGGATGCTCCGCGAGGCGGCCACGCTGATGGCGCTCAACAAGGTCGAGCTGGACGGGCACATCTCCAACGTCGGCCCGTGCTGGTTCTTCCCCGCCGCCACCTCCGTCGTCTTCGACCTGGATGACGAGATGGGCGGGATGCTCGACGAGGTCTACCACGGTGGCTGGTTCAACGAGCACCGCCGGATCGAGTCCATCAAGGCCCACGCGGCGCTCGGCGGCCGACTCGTGCACGGCTGCCAGTCCGTGCCGGACCAGTCCGGCGGCGTCGTCGCGCCCTACGGTGCCTCGATGGCCAACTTCCGTGACGACCTGGCCGAGTTCAAGGCGGGCTGGATCGAGCAGGTCTACGCCCACCGCGTGACCACAGCCGAGTAACCCTGCCCCCAGTGCGGCTCCGGGGCGGGCCAGCTCGCGCGCCCGCCCCGGAGCCCACCAGCCCCCTGGAGACCCCCATGGCCCAGAGCCCGTCCGCCACCCTGCTGAACGACCTGTGCGCTCTCGTCGGCAAGCCCCTCCCCGAACGCACCGAGATTCGCGTCTGGGGCATGTCCGGCGTCGAACGCGTCACCTTCCCCGACAGCACCACGGCCGTCTTCAAATACGCCAAGGAACCCTTCGACCGCGAGGCCCAGGCCCTGCGATTGGCCTACCAGCGACGGCTCCCGGCCCCCGCGCTCCACGCAACCGCCGTGCAGGACAAGTGGCTCGGGATGCTCATGGACGACCTCGGCACCCCCGTACGGGACGCAGACGACCTCGACGGCGTCGCCGCCGCCGTCATGCTCCACGCTGCACGCCCGGCAGGCGGTCTGCCCCTCCTCGACGGAGCGGGCCTCGCAGCCCTGCCCGACCGATCCCTCGATCACCTCCAGCGGCTGCGGAAGGCCGACCGATGGACGGACTGCGACGACATCGAGATCGCCCTGAGGAAGATCTCCGCAGCGGCCGAGGCCCGTGTCCAGGGTGCAACACTCGACCCGTTCGGATGGGTCCACTCCGAGTTCCACCCCACGAGCGTCCACATCGGGGAGAACGGCTGGCACCTTCTCGACTTCGCACGCGCCTTCACCGGACCCTGCTTGATCGACCTCGCTTCGTACCACGGCACCACCGACGTACCGAGCCCCTTCCGCATGCGGGTGTTCCTGGAGCAGTACGTCACCGCAGGCGGTCATGAAGACGCCCTCGCCTCCCGAGGGGGCCTCGCCGCAGAGGCATGGGCCCTTGGCTGGCACCGCATGTGGGCCGTGGAGTGGTTCATGGAGCAGTCCATCCGCTGGATCAACGACCCGGCCACCGACCCCGCCTACGCCAAGGTCGTCCGCCGCCACCTCACCGACGTCCTCCACCTCCTGGAGACCTGACGTGCTCACCCAGGCATCTCCCTGGCACGCCCACGCTCTCCAACGCACCGCCGCCGGACTCGCCGAACCCCTCTCCGTACCCGCACGGATGGAATGGACCACGAGACCCGGCCAAGGGCCCGGCGCCGAGATCCTCGGCCCCGACCTGCGCGGCAAGCGACTCCTGGAACTCGGCTGCGGCCCCGGCCACAACGCCGCCCACCTCGCCACCCGCCACAGCGCCCACGTCACCGGCATCGACCTGGTCGGCCTCCAGGTCCGCCGCGCCCGCTCCCACTACGGACGGCTGAACAACCTCACCTTCGTCGCCGGCCACGCCCTGCACTACCTGCACGCCTCCACCGAGCAGTTCGACGCGATCTACTCCGTCTTCGGAGCCATCGGCCTCGTCGCCCCCGAGCATTTGCTCCCGGCCATCGCCCAACGCCTCACCCCCGGACGAGTGCTCGCCTTCTCCGTCCCGCACCCGCAGCGCGGCGGCCGCAGCCCGTCGGGCGACGACCGGCCTCGCCGCGACCACGTCACTCTTCCCGACCGCACCCAGCTCCCCATCGCCCGCTGGGAGTTCGACACCGACCGCTGGGAGAAGCACCTCAGCCAGGCCGGCTTCCGGCTCACCTCGGCCCACGAGTTCCACGACCCTCGCATGGGCTACCTGCCCACCACCCTGCTGATCCGCGCCCGCAAGCTCTGACCAGCCATTTGCCCCGGCTTCCCCTGGAGGAACCGATGCGCCCGCCCTACCTGCTCCTCGACATCGACGGCGTCCTCATACCCTTCCCCAACGCGGACGGCTCGACCCCGCCCACCCACGCCCGCCACGACGTCCTCCCCACCGGCCGGAGCGCCGACAACCCGGTCACCGTCTGGCTCGACCCTGCCCACGGCCCCATGCTCATGGACGTGATCCGCACCGGCCTGGTCACCCCGGTCTGGTGCACCAGCTGGCGCCAGGACGCCACTGCCCTCATCGGCCCGCTCCTCGGCCTTCCAACCCTGCCGTACGTCAATCTCCCGCGTCCGCAGATCACCACCAGCCACCCCAACGGCTACCTGTGGAAGCGCGACCACGTCGACGCCTGGCTGGGCGACGCCCCCGCCGTCTGGATCGACGACGACTTCACTGATCTCGACCATGCCTGGGCGGAGGAGCGCACCGCCCGCGGAACAGCGACCCTCCTCGTGCAGCCCGACCCACACCTCGGGCTGCAGCCCGACCAACTGACCGAGGTGACGAAGTGGGTCGCGCAGTTACCGGCGGCCGGTGCCGCCTGACGACTGATGTCCTCGCCGCCACCAGCAGCGAGGGCGCCAGAGAGCATTGTGTGAGCGTGAGCCGTCTGCAGTCCGTGGCACGCATCGGCCCCGCTGATGTCGGAGTCGGCTGGGACACTTCGGCCGTGATCAACGAGCTGACCCCAGCCCTTCTTCCTGATTCTCCCGCAGGCTCCCTGCCCCCCAGAGCACAGGCAGAACTCGCCGACACCGCGTGGGGAGAGCTGCCGCACGTCTGCACGGGTCGGCACGGCGTGCCTGACACACCGGACATTCTCGCCATGGTGTTCGCCGCCGATCCGGGCCGCCGGGTACGGGCGGTGGGTGATCTGTATCGGCTGCTCCTAAATCAGGAAAAGATGTTTCCGGCGACCGCTCCGGCGGCCCTGGTCCTCGCTCGTCTTCTCGATGATCCGCGTGCCCTCGCCGAAGACCGGTGGGAGCGCAGGGCCGGTCGGCGGTCGCTTCGCGCCGAACTACTGAACTGGCTGGCTTCGTTCGCCGACATCGCCCGCCTGGAGGTCGAGGACGGCGTTGGCAGGGCGCAGGATCTGGCCGCCGCCCGTGCGGCACGGCCAATACTCCACGACCGCATCGCGGATTTCTGCGATGCGGACGATCCCCTGGTGAGGGAGGCCGCACTCGCGGCCACCGCCCTGCTCCTGGCCGACCCCGCCCTCGCCTCGTCCGTACCCCGGTACGCGCCCGCCGTTCGCGAGGTCCTTGCCGTGAGCGCAGACTCGTGCTACCGGTGGATCGCCCGGGAACGGCTGGCAGCCTGGGGCGAGGATGTCACCGGTCTCGTCACTGCCGAGGAGGAGCGCCGCGCGGCCCTGGACCGGGCACACGCTCTGGCGGATGACCCGTTCGGCCAGGACCAGGAGCGGGCGATTCGCTGGCTGGAAGAGCAACCCGAGGACACCGCGGCTCCGGAACGACTCGGCCACCGGCGTGAGGTCCGGACCGCGCCCATACCGGCCGCCCCGCATGAGCCTGCACCCGAGCCGCCCGTGGCCGCCCCGGGGAGCGAGGCGGCGTACTGCGGCCCGTGGCGGATCGCGCGCGAGGAGGAGCGTCCCGAATGGACGTTCACGCCGTATGCAGGAGTCGGCCCATTGCACTTCGGGATGACCTTGGAGGAGATCGCAAGTGCCCTCGGTGAAGGACCGGCCGTCTCGTCCTGCTCCCCTCAGGGCGAAGAACAGCAGCTCAACTACGCCGACTTCACTGAGAGCGGGATCAGGGCCCTCTTCCACGACGGCCGCCTCGGGTGTGTCGCCGTAGACGCACTTGCCGGCCCCCAGGTGAGGCTGGACGCAGCTCCGTTGACCGGCTGCACGCCTTCCCACGTCGAGGACTGGCTCGTCCACCGCACGGCACTGCGGCCCGGCAGCTTGGCGTACAGCCCCGCCGCCGATCCGGTCTTCGTCGACCTCGGCCTGGCGATCCGGCCCCAAAGAGCCGGCGACGTCGTACTGACTCGACCGCTCTTCCTGCTCCATGACTGGCTTGACCTATGGCACTCGCTGCCCAGCGAAGAGTGGAACTGTTCCTGAAGCGTGGATCGCGGGCCGGTCCCACCCGAGTGCGTGGCCGACCGGAGCGACACACCGTCCACTGGAGCGGGTGGGGAATCAACGCGAGCAGCTTCGAGTTCCCGCTGAGTGTTCATTTCGGCCAGGAGGCTTCGGGGTGTGGCCGTCGATTTCGCCTCGGTTGTTCATCACGCTGCGGCTGTACGCGCACCTGTGGTCGGGCAAAGAAGACCGCACCCGGGCCGTCATGGACGCCGTGCTCGGCGGCCTGCGGACCGGGTGCGGACAGGTTGACCGAGCGATCGGCGAATTCGCAGGTCAAGCGGCTTGATCGAAGATCAGGCCTTCTTCGTCTCCCAGAAGATCTTGTCGATCTGGGCGATGTAGTCCAGCGCCTTCTGGCCCGTCGCCGGGTCCGTGGAGGCCTTCGCGGCCGACAGCGCCTTCAGGGCGTCGTTGACCAGCTGGTGCAGCTCCGGGTACTTCTCGAAGTGCGGGGGCTTGAAGTAGTCGCTCCACAGCACCGAGACGTGGTGCTTGGCGAGCTCGGCGCGCTGCTCCTTGATGACCACCGCGCGGGCCCGGAAGTGCGGGTCCTCGTTGGCCTGGTACTTCTCCTGGACGGCCTTGACGGACTCCGCCTCGATGCGGGCCTGGGCCGGGTCGTACACGCCGCAGGGCAGGTCGCAGTGGGCGCTGACCTTCACCTTGGGGGCAAACAGGCGGGAAAGCATTGAGCTGTCCTTCCTCGTGATCGTCTTCTCAGGTGGGACATTACTCCGTGAGAGACGTGTTTTCGTGGGTGCCCCCGTGGGCTTAGGCCAAAAGTCCAGGCGAGGATGGGACCAGTGGCCGAATGTACGCAACGCTGTACGGGACGGTGTACTGGACGGATCGGGGAGGTGCCGGAGAGATGCGGGAGGTGCCGGAGGTGCCTGAGCTGACGCAGGAGCAGCCCGGGCGAGGGCTGGCTGCGCGTGTGCCGTTCCAGGTGGTGGAGGTGACCGGGCCGTCGATGGTGCCCACGCTCCATCACGGGGACTGGCTGCTGGTGCAGTACGGGGCGGCGGTGCGCCCCGGTGACGTGGTGATTCTGCGGCATCCGTTCCAGCAGGACCTGCTGGTGGTCAAGCGGGCGGCCGAACGCCGCCGGGGCGGCTGGTGGGTGCTGGCCGACAACACCTTCGCGGGCGGGGACAGCACGGACTACGGGACGGTGCCCGAGGACTTCGTACTGGCCAGGGTCCGGGCGCGCTACCGGCCGCTGAAGAAGGATCAGCGCTCGGTGCTGGGCGTGCTGACCTGGGCGGTCTCCGCGCTGCGGCCGGTGTCGGCCGCCCGTTCCGTCTCCAGGCGCTTGCGGGCCCGGTAGGCGGCCACATTGGCGCGGGTCGCGCAGCGGTCCGAGCAGTAGCGGCGGGACCGGTTGGTCGAGGTGTCGAGGTAGGCGTTGCGGCACGGCGATGCCTCGCACAGGCCGAGCCGGTCGACCCCGTACGAGGTGAGGTGGAAGGCGAGGCCCATCGTCGCGATGGCGGCGTACCCGGCCGTAGCGTTCGACGGATGGTCGGCCAGGTGCATGTGCCAGTCCGGCTTCCCGTCCTCGTCCCGGGTCTCGTGGCCGGAGATCTGCGGGCTGACCGGGAACTCCAGCAGCAGTGAGTTGAGCAGGTCGACGGCGAGTGTCTCGTCCCCGCCGTCGGCCGCCTCGAAGACCGAACGCAGCCGTGCCCGCACCGACCTGAAGCGGGTCACGTCCGCGTCGGTCGCGCGCCGGGCCGCCTGGCCGTTGGCGCCGAACAGTTCGCGGACCGCCTCCACGGAGGTGAGGGAGTCCTTGTTGCGGGCCGGCTCCTCGGTGTTGACCAGACGCAGGGCGTAGTCCGAGTAATAGGCCAGTTCCACTTGTAGTCCTTACGGCGTCGGTCTATGGTCATTGCAGCGAACGGTGTAATGGGCCTTTTCGGGTCCAGGGTATTACATGGAGGTTCCTGGTGGCTGAGACATCGACAGAAACGGACTGGCGGGCCTGGCAGGAGAGCTGGGACCGGCAGCAGGAGTGGTACATGCCCGACCGCGAGGAGCGGTTCCGGGTGATGCTGGACATGGTCGAGGCCCTGGTGGGACCGCGGCCGAGGGTGCTCGATCTCGCTTGCGGTACGGGAAGTATTACGGACCGGCTGCTCAAGCGGTTCCCGGAAGCCACCAGTACCGGTGTGGATCTCGACCCGGCGCTGCTCGCCATCGCGCGCGGCTACTTCGACGGCGACGAGCGCGTCACCTTCGTCACCGCCGACCTCAAGGACCCTGAATGGGCCGGGCGGTTGCCGTACGACTCCTACGACGCCGTCCTCACCGCCACCGCTCTGCACTGGCTGCACAGCGAACCCCTCACCGCGCTCTACGGGCACATCGGCGGGCTCGTCCGCGACGGCGGGGTGTTCATGAACGCGGACCACATGATCGACACCGGGACGCCCCGGATCAACGCCGCCGAACGCGCCCACCGGCACGCCACCATGGACCGGGCCAAGGCCGCCGGCGCGGTCGACTGGGCCGACTGGTGGGCGCTGGCCGCCAAGGACCCGGTCCTCGCCGGCCCGACCGCCGAGCGGTACGAGATCTACGGCGAGCACGCGGACGGCGACATGCCCCCGGTGCGGTGGCACATCGACACCCTGCGCGAGGCGGGGTTCGAGGAGGCGCGCAGCGTCTGGGCGTCGCCCTCGGACACCCTGGTGCTCGCCGTGAAGTAGGAGTCTCGCCGTGAAGTACGTGAAGTACGTGAAGTAGGAGTCTCGCCGTGAAGCACATGAAGTAGAGGCAGCGGCACGGAGGGAACGACGGGCGGTACGGCCGGTGGCCGTGCCGCCCGTGATTTATTTCCGGCGATGCCGCAACCCGCCGTGCTCCCCACCGCACTGGAAGGGTGAGACGGTCCGCACCCGCGGACCCGGAGAGGGGCGCCGACGATGCGGATCGACGACGATGCCGCGCTGCACGCCTTCGTCGAGAGCAGACGTACCGCGCTGTTCCGCAGCGCGTATCTGCTCTGCGGTGACCGGCACGAGGCCGAGGACCTGGTCCAGACGACCCTGGTCAAAGTAGTGCTCGGCGGGCGGCGGCACGGGCGGCTCGACAACATCGAGGCGTACGCGCGCAAGACGCTGGTCAACACGTTCATCGCGGCCCGCCGCCGGTTCTGGCGGCGGGAGCAGTCGTACGGGGAACTGCCCGACCGGGTGGATCACGTGCCCGACACGGAGACCGGCCTGGCGGTACGGGCGGCACTCGCCCGGCTCACGCCCAGGCAGCGGGCCGTGCTGGTGCTGCGCTACTGGGAGGACCTGAGCGTGGAGGCCACGGCCGAAATGCTCGGGATGCGGGAGAACACGGTGAAGAGCCACGCGGCTCGGGGGCTGGCGGCGCTGCGCGCCGAGATGGCGGAGGAATTGGTATGAACGACGTGCGTGAGCTGCTGGGGCGGGCCGCGGAGGACGCGGGGCAGCCGGACATCTCGACCCGGGCGGTGTACGCCAAGGCGGCCCGGGTGCGAATGCGGCGCCGGGGTGTCGTCTCGGCCGCGGCGTTCGCCGCGGTCGCGGCCGGAGTGGTCGTGGTGCCGGGCCTGTCGTCCGGGGACGAGCAGCAGCAGGAGGCGCAGGTGGCGGCCCCCGTCGAGCTGGTTGGGAACAGCGGCCGGGCCAAGCAGCTGACCGAGGTGCTGCCGAAGGGCGTGGGCAAGATCGAGCAGGTCTCGCTGCCCGTGATCATCAACGGCGAGAAGCACGAGCGGAAGATGGAAGGTCTGTACGGACCGCTGGACGGGCAGTTCTCCGTCCGCAAGGACGGTGGCGTCGGCTACCTCGTCATCGGCTTCATGAAGGGCGGCCCGGGCGGCGCGCAGGGACCGGGCAGCGACCCGTGCGAGCCCGCCGCCGGGCAGCCGGGGCCGGCGGACTGTGTGAACGAGAAGCTCCCGGACGGCAGGGTGCTGACGACCTGGAGCGACGACATGAACATCTCCGACAAGCCCGTGTGGGGGCGGGAGCTCACCGGCCGGCTCGTACTGAAGGACGGCGGGGTGCTGGCCGTCCGGGCCAGCACCGGCCTGCGCAGTGAGCGGGCGCAGGGCCCGCTCCTCAAGAACCCGCCGCTGACCCCCGAACAGCTGCGGACGCTGCTGCTCAGCCCTGAGCTGCTGCCGAAGAAGAAGTAGCGGCCGGGACGAAGCGAAGCGGGGAGGGGGTACGGACGCTCGCGTCCGTACCCCCTCCCCGCTTCGTGATTCCCGAAAGAGCCCGCTGCTACAGCACCTTCGAAAGGAACGACTTCGTCCGGTCGTGCTGCGGGTTGGTCAGCACGTCGCGCGGGTGGCCCGACTCGACCACCACGCCGTCGTCCATGAAGACCAGCGCGTCGCCGACCTCACGGGCGAAGCCCATCTCGTGGGTCACCACGATCATCGTCATGCCGTCCTCGGCGAGGCCGCGCATGACGTCCAGGACGTCGCCGACCAGCTCCGGGTCGAGCGCCGACGTCGGCTCGTCGAAGAGCATCAGCTTCGGCTCCATGGCCAGGGCGCGGGCGATGGCCACCCGCTGCTGCTGGCCGCCGGAGAGCTGGGAGGGGTAGTTCTTCGCCTTGTCACCGAGGCCGACCCGGTCCAGCAGCCGTACGGCGCGGGCCCTCGCGACCGCCTTGGACTCGCGCCTGACCTGGACGGGGGCCTCCATGACGTTCTCGATCGCCGTCATGTGCGGGAAGAGGTTGAAGCGCTGGAAGACCATGCCGATGTCCCGGCGCTTGAGTGCGACCTCGCTGTCCTTGAGCTCGTAGAGCCTGTCGCCCTTCTGGCGGTAGCCCACCAGCTCGCCGTCGACGTACAGCCGCCCGGCGTTGATCTGCTCCAGGTGGTTGATGCACCTCAGGAACGTCGACTTGCCGGAACCGGACGGGCCGATCAGGCAGAAGACCTCCTGCGGGGCGACCTCCAGGTCGATGCCCTTGAGGATGTGCGCGGCGCCGAAGGACTTGTGTACGCCCTCGGCCTTCACCATGGCGGTCATGCCATGCCTCCCTTGGGGCGGCCGAGGGACAGGAGGTTCGCCCTGACCTTCTGGAACGGGGTGGGCGGCAGGCTGCGGCTCGAACCGCGCGCGTAGTACCGCTCCAGGTAGTACTGGCCGACGCTCAGCACCGAGGTCATGATCAAGTACCAGGCCGCGGCCAGGAAGTACATCTCGACCGGGGCACCGGACCCCTGCCCGATGTCCTGGGCGTACTTGAACAGCTCGTAGAACTGCACGGCCGCCACCAGCGACGTGGTCTTGAGCATGTTGATCACTTCGTTGCCCGTCGGCGGCACGATCACCCGCATCGCCTGCGGGATCACGACGCGGCGCAGGGTCTTGCCGTGGCTCATGCCCAGCGCGTGCGACGCCTCGGTCTGGCCCTCGTCGACCGAGAGCAGACCCGCGCGGCAGATCTCGGCCATGTAGGCGGCCTCGTTCAGACCCAGGCCGAGCAGCGCCGTCAGCAGCGGCGTCATGAAGCTCGACCAGTAGTCCTTGTAGATCGGCATCAGGTTGATGTACTCGAACACCAGGCCCAGGTTGAACCAGACGAACAGCTGGACCAGGACCGGGGTGCCGCGGAAGAACCAGATGTAGAACCAGGCGATCGACGAGGTCACCGGGTTCTTCGACAGCCGCATCACGGCCAGCAGGACACCGCCGACGATGCCGATGACCATGGACAGCGCGGTCAGCAGCAGCGTCTGGGTGACGCCCTTGAGGATGCGGTCGTCGAAGAAGTAGTCCGGGACCGCACCCCAGTTGATCTTGCCCTGGCTGAAGGCGTAGACGATCGCGGCCAGTGCCGCGATGGCGATGACGGCCGAGACGTACCGGCCGTAGTGCCGGACCGGAATGGCCCGGATCGTCTCGGGTGCGGACGATGGGGTGCGAGGTATGGGCGGCTGGTCGGCCGGGCCCGTCTTCTCGATGTCAGTCACAGGAAGAACCTTTCAGCGCCGGTGCCTGCTCAGGATCCGCCGTTCAGCTCGGCTTCGGTGACCGCGCCGGCCTCCACGCCCCACTTCGAGATGATCTTGTCGTACTCGCCGTTCTTGATGATCGCGTTCAGGGCCGCCTGGACGGCCTTGGTCAGCTGGTCGTTGCCCTTGGCCACAGCGATGCCGTACGGGGCGGCCTCGACCTGCTCGCCGACGATCTGGAAGTCCTTGCCGCCGCCCGAGGTCTTCACCGCGTACGCGGCCACCGGGAAGTCGGAGGAGCCGGCGTCGGCGCCACCGCTGCGCAGCCGGGTCTGGGCCTCCAGGTCGTTGTCGAAGGTCTCGATCGCGATCGACTTGCCGGCCGGGCACTTCTTCGACTCGGTCTTGGCGAGGTCGTGCGAGACGGTGCCGCGCTGGACGGCGATCTTCTTGCCGCAGAGGTCGGCCCAGTTCTTGATCCCCTGGTCGTCGCCCTTCCGGGTGTAGATCGAGACTCCGGCGCTGAAGTAGTCGACGAAGTCGACGCCCTCGCCCACCTTCTTCTTCGTCTCGGAGTCGATGCCCTCCTGGCGGTCCTTGGTGTCGGTCATCGAGGACATCGCCAGGTCGTAGCGCTTGGAGCGCAGACCGGTGATCAGCGTGTCGAACGTGCCGTTCTGGAACTCGAAGGTCACGCCGAGCTGCTTGCCGAGCGCGGCGCCGATGTCGGGGTCGATGCCGACGGTCCTGCCGGACTTGTCCTTGAACTCGACCGGCGGATACGCGATGTCCGAACCGACCTTGATGACGCCCTTGTCCTTGATTTCCTTGGGCAGGAGGCCGGCGAGCGGGGCCTGGGCCGACGCCGAGTTCCGCGGACCGTTCTTGGTCTGGTCGCCGCAGGCGGCCAGCAGCATCGTGCCGGCGACCGCGATGGCGCAAACCGCTGCGATCCTGGACTTCGCGGCCGTGCGACGAGTGGAGCTTGCGGTCATGATCGGGTTGCCTCCGGCAGGTGAGGGGTGGTGTTGCCAGGCGGTATGGACACACGACTTCGGATGTCGCCCCCCTGTGGGATTAGGGCATCTTGCCACTCGGACTGGCCAAATCTGGGCGCTGATCATGTCAAAATCGGATAACGGGCGATCCCCGAACCTCACGAGGCCGATGCACGGGGCCGGACCATCTGTGGGGGTTCCATCATCACGCCGGAAGATCTGCGGCGCGTCTCGACTGGTGGACGCTTTCGTCGCTTGGCGGACTTGTCCAGATATTCGACTATGAGTCACGTCACCGAACCGATATGGACTCGTCCATGAAGCGGTTCGTCCGGTAAGAAAGACCTTTACACCCCTCATCCGGGGCTCAGGGCGCGTGTGCGGCGCGCCCGCGCGTATGTAGTTCCCCCTGCCGGTGCGGGCCAACCGCCGACGCAGGGAACGTACGCGGTGCCCGCCCACCCCTCCTCAACCAGGAGTGGCCACCCTCAAACGATGAAGACTTAAGGGGTCAACACCATGGCAGCGGAGATCGTCAATCCTCGCAGCGACAGCACCACCGACAGCACCACCGACGAGCCGTTCGATCCGGCCTTCGCTCTTCACCGCGGGGGGAAGATGGCCGTGCAGGCCACCGTTCCCATCCGCGACAAGGACGACCTTTCCCTCGCGTACACGCCCGGCGTCGCCAAGGTGTGCAGCGCCATCGCGGAGAACCCCGAGCTGGTCCACGACTACACCTGGAAGTCGCAGGTCGTCGCGGTCGTGACGGACGGCACCGCGGTCCTCGGCCTCGGTGACATCGGACCCGAGGCCTCCCTCCCGGTGATGGAGGGCAAGGCGATCCTCTTCAAGCAGTTCGGCGGCGTCGACGCGGTGCCGATCGCGCTCGCGACCACCGATGCGGACGAGATCGTCGAGACCGTCGTCCGGCTCGCGCCGTCCTTCGGGGGCGTGAACCTGGAGGACATCTCGGCGCCGCGCTGCTTCGAGATCGAGCGCAAGCTCCAGGAGCGGCTCGACATCCCGGTCTTCCACGACGACCAGCACGGCACCGCCGTCGTGACGCTCGCGGCCCTGCGGAACGCCGCGAAGCTCTCCGGCCGCGAGCTCGGCGACCTGCGCGCCGTCATCTCCGGCGCCGGCGCCGCGGGCGTCGCCATCGCGAAGTTCCTGCTGGAGGCGGGGCTCGGCGATGTCGCCGTGGCCGACCGCAAGGGCATTGTGAGCCGGGACCGCGAGGACCTGACCGAGGTCAAGCGCGAGCTGGCCGAGCTCACCAACCGGGCCGGGATCTCCGGCCCGCTGGAGAGCGCGCTGGCGGGCGCCGACGTCTTCATCGGAGTCTCCGGCGGTACGGTGCCCGAGGCCGCCGTCGCCTCGATGGCACCCGGCGCGTTCGTCTTCGCCATGGCGAACCCGAACCCCGAGGTCCACCCCGACATCGCGCACAAGTACGCGGCCGTCGTGGCGACCGGGCGGTCCGACTACCCGAACCAGATCAACAACGTGCTGGCCTTCCCCGGCATCTTCGCGGGCGCCCTCCAGGTCCGGGCCTCCCGGATCACCGAGGGCATGAAGATCGCCGCGGCGAACGCGCTGGCCGATGTCGTGGGCGAGGAGCTCGCGGCGGACTACGTGATCCCGTCGCCGTTCGACGAGCGGGTGGCGCCTGCGGTCACGGCCGCGGTGGCGGCTGCCGCGCGGGCGGAGGGTGTGGCCCGGCGCTGAGCCGGTG